>CALRJJ020000001.1:0-40009 GCA_943367505.1 Flavobacterium psychrophilum
CTGATCAGTGCTCGCATAACCAGCTCACGCTCGCTGTTATCAGTTATTTTCAAATCAGCCATGATTTCTCCCGACAGAACCGGCACAAGCGGACATCTCACCAACACAAAGGCTGCAAACCCTAATTATATCGGCTTTTGCAGCGATTATTCTTAAAAAGCTTGGCAACGTGTCATCTTTGTAATACAATAATTACATGTATTACAAGGGTACTGCAATGACCACATCCGTTAGGTTTTCACCAGAAATAGAAGAGCGCCTCGATATCCTCGCCAAGGAAACCGGGCGGGCAAAAAGCTTTTACATCAAACAGATGGTGGAAGGTAATATCGACGCGGTCGAAGATTGCTATCTCGCTGAAGCTACGCTTGAGCGCATCCGTGGCGGTAAAGAGAAAGTACACTCCAGTGCTTCTGTGAGAGAACAGCTTGCCCTGGGCGATTAACTATTCCGATACGGCACTCAAAGAGCTAAAGAAGCTTGATAAAGGGGTGGCACGAGAAATTCTCGATTATCTAGACGGCAAGATTGCCGCTCTGGACGATCCGACTACCGCCGGAAAACCGCTCACAGGGAAGCTGGCGACCTACTGGCGCTACCGAGTACGCGACCACCGGGTAATCTGCCATCTCGACAAAGGCGAAGTCACTGTTCTTGTCCTGCGCGTCGCACACCGGAGCACGGTATACGGGGACGAACCCAAAATTGCAGCCAAAGCAGCAGACGATATTGCGGCATTCCAGCAGGAAGCAAAAGAAAGCAAATAGGTTTTGGGCGGCGGGTGGGTAGCCCGCGCAGCTTGCCTGCGCCGCTGTTGCGTCGGTTGCGCAGCCCGTTGCGCCGGTCAACTGCGTGGCTGCGGGGCAAAATTCGTAGCTTCGTCGGTTGCGCCGGTCACAGGTTAAAGCCTCAGGGCGGCGGGCGGGTAGCCTCAGCAGCCAAGAGGCTGCGCCACTTTCGCCGGTTGCGTCGTTGCGTCGCGAAAATTTCGCCGCTTTGCGCCGGTCTTTCGCAACCGTGCAAGACCAGAACCACCACCAAAGAATAGCGATTTGATATCTAGTATATATACAAATTAGGCAATTTGGTCCAGTTAGCGCCCTGGTCGACCGGTACGCAAAAAGCCGCCCGGGGCGGCCTTTTGGGATTTCAGGTTTACAGGTATGTTTTTAGTAGCCCATTTCGCGGCGCACCGCGAGCACTTTTTCTTTTGAGTCGATGACGCGAAACTCGCAGTAATCTTCGCCGGGGTCTTCGATGTCGGTCCCGTAGACTTCGACCCGGGCAACTGATGCCAGGTCGAATTGTGCGAGGTCGAGCTTGAGCTTTTCTTCGCAGAATTTGGCGGCGTTCTCGCCTTTGATGGTCTCGTAGATGTGCATTTGCTGTCCTCTTCTGCTGGATTAGTGTACTAGAACAAGAAGGGAAAGCCGCCCCTCGCGGGGCGGCGAATTTTTCCAGTTATTCAGTCTCGATCCCATAGCTGCGGCTCTGTTTCTCGCAGGCTATTCATGCTCGCTGAGCTGACAATGCAGTGATCAGCAACCAAAACGCCCATGATTTTGCCCGCTGCAATGAGCTGTTTAGTTACTTCGATGTCTTCGCGGCTGGGAGCTACTGAGCCGCTCGGGTGGTTGTGCGCCACGATGATGGCGTAAGCGTTTGAGAGAAGCGCCGCCTTAAAAACTTCGCGCGGATGCACGAGACTGGCATTAAGAGTGCCTTTCGATACTTCGTGATAGCCAATTACTTGATACTTAGCATCGAGATGGAAAGCAATAAAGTGCTCTTCTGAGTAGTGCGCAAGCGGCTGAATGAAATGATGAAACGAGATCGGATCTGTAATTGTCGTAGGTTTAATACCCGGCTCTTTAACCAGAACTAGCCGGTATTGCGGCACGATGTATTTAAAATGCCTTCTAAGCGGCTTTATTTCCTTCTTCGCTCCAATTTCCCGCCGCGCACTTTTACCAGCAATAGTGGCCTTCTGAACTGCCTTACCGTCTGTTTTTTCTGCTCTATTCATGTGCTCTTCTCCTTCAGTTCGCGGGGCACGCGCGCACCCCATGCAGCACATGCCTGCTACATGCGAGCCGGGGTCCCGGTGTCCAGCCTCGCGAAGCGACCCGAAGGGCTTGGGACTGGACGCGGGGGGCTGCATGTGAGGCTCAAGTGCCAGGCATGGAAGGAAGCAAGTGACCCGCATTTAGAGCAGAAGCTTTCTGCGGGGCAAAAGATGACTGACAGAATCCGCCGGCAGCGTCGACTAAAAAACTTCCGCCGGCGCCGGCACAATATCAAACTAAACGGTCCAAGCAGCGACGCTCTTGTTTGTCAGAGTGGCAGCAGCACTCTCCTTTTTCTAAACCGATGGTTCGCGAGCTCGCATACTTTCGTCCAGCTCACGGTACTTAGAAATTGCGTGCACGATCGCTTCTTTTGAACAAGCCACGCATCTTGCATGACAGGCTAGATGCACTTCTCGCTTCAAGTCACAGGTGTACAGCCCAACAAGATCAGACAGCAAACTGCGCTCAATAGGATTGATGAAATCGTCGTCACCAGGCATAGATATTGCACCTCAAAGCAAATAGCTTTAGCGTAGCTAAAGGTCGATAGCCTTGTAATGTGCAATTGTACAGTTCTGCACTCAACCCTTGACACAGTATATTTGCCGAAGTAGACTGTTAGTACTACCACAAGGAAAGAATCCGGACTATGGTGATCTCGTTCAAAGACCAAGCACTAGAAGAGCAGCTAAAGTTGAAAAGCAAACATCAGGAAATGTCCCCTTCTCTAGTAGCAAGGCGTGATTTGCAGCGGTATGCCTGGATTTTGGCGGAACAACAGCCAATTGAGTTAACGGGAGAAGAGTTCTACTCAATTTGCTCAATAATCAAAGCTATTCAATGGTTTGAAGAGCCTTATCAAATAAAACGTCTACCAGCTTTGGTTGAAGACAGCATAAGAAGTTGCAGGGATGGAAACGACGAATACACAAAAGTGAGTATGTGGGGAATAGACGTTGATTTAGTTTGCAGTAAATTACAGAAAGCAACGCCATTGCAGCTTCTAGCATTGCTTGACAGAGCTGAGCAATATCCAAAGGAGGCAGTGGACGAAGCTTATCTTGCACGAGTACGCAAGAAATAGAGCAAATTTATCCTAAAACTAAAAAGCCCCTGGCTTGCGCCAGGGGTGTACAAATCCATAATACCCAAAATTTCAGACTTTGCAAGCATTTTCAGAGTGACTTAATAATATGACACCCCATTTATGTCCTTATCCCTTTACTAATGCCATCACAACGGCGATAGAAACATCAATCTCTCCTGCAAGACTTGCGTTGTATCAGCAGCAGTCGAAGGGTTCCAAGGAGGATGCGCTTGTGCTTTATTGCTGGAATATCGCTTTGTGCCAATCCCTGTATTGGCCTTTGCAAGCGTTAGAAATTGTCCTGAGAAATGCAATGGCAGAAAAGCTTAAAGTGGCTTATGGACCTGATTGGTATGAGGATTTGACACTTTTTAGCACCTCAAAAAGAGGCAAAGCTATCAAAGAAACGGACCAGATCAAAAAAGCTAAAGAAAAGCTAGATGATGCTAGTCGACCATATAATCACGACAATATTGTTGCAGCATCTACTCTGGGTTTCTGGCATGGACTTCTCAAATTAGAATACGAGAATCACCTCTGGAAACCACATTTTGAAGACCTGTTAGAAGTTAACGACAGGGAAGAAGCGTGGAAAAAGATCAACCAGATGAAAAGGTTGCGCAACAATATTGCACACTACGAGCCGATCTTTGTATGGGCGAACAAAAGCAAAAGAGAGCTTTATCGTGAATACAAAATTATGGTGAAAATTATTCGTTGGCTTTGCCCAGAAACAGCATTATGGGTTGAATCTCATTGCAGTAAAAATTTTTTCGATACTTGGAACTGCGCGCCAGCTTCATTCAACGTTTTACCATTGTCTGTAGAGTCAGAAGGAACTGAGACAAATTCAGGTGTATGGAAGTTTCCCGTACAACCGATATAGGTGCACAATGTGACCAAACAAAAGAAAATAGCTACTTGTAAGTTTTGCACAAAGTCGCGCCAGTTGTGCAAATCGCACATACAGCCACGATGGCTATATAGAGAACGTGGCACAAATTTCAAACTAATCGCGAGCGATGCGATCTTCGAAAAGTCTGCTCCAATTGGGCCTTACGAGCATCTTCTCTGTTTAGAATGCGAAGGACTGATGGGAAAATATGACGACTATTCAGCAACTTTTTTCAAAGGAAGTCGCTGGTGGCCCAGGGATGAACGCACTAATTGGCGTGTCATCTTTCAGTACGATTACAGCTTACTAAAACTGTTTATGCTCAGCATGCTTTGGCGTGCAGGAGTAGCTCAAACAGATTACTTTGCAAACGTTGTGCTCAGCGAACCTGTGTTAGATGACCTTCATTCAATGATAGAAAAACGGGATGCGGGCAACGAACAAGATTACAGTGTAATGATTCAAATGCGCGAACCGCGTGGCGGCCTCGAGAAGGTAGGCAGAAGCCCATACATCAAAAAAAGATCCGATAACTTAGAATGGTGCCGATTCGACTTGAATGAGTTTTCCTGCGATATCAAAATCAGTAAAGATCAGACTTCCATGGAGCCGAAAATATTATTGACCGACAGACCTCCTATTCTGGTGGTCACTGGACCGACCTATACTGAGCGTTTGCTTGAGTTTAAAGATCAATCGCTAGCGAGATCAGAAAGAGAGCGTGTGTTTAGGGAAGAGCAAGCGATGAAGAAATTAGCAAAGAACGACAGCATGCAAACTGAAGAATAAGCCTGAGAAATCAGGCCCACCTTGCGGCGACAAAAGAAAAGAAGGCGGGGCTTGTGCCCCGCCCCAGTGATTACGCCGCTTTGACTTTCCTGGAAGTCGCAGTTTTCGCTTCGCCTTTTTCTTCAGTCTTGGGCTTCGGACCACAGAGATGAAAACCGGAGAGCTTCACCACCGGGCGTCTCATCTCGACTTTTACTCCGTTAATTTCCTTGGTGTATTTCGAGATTGAGAGCCTGCCCGAAACTGCGACTTCGCGCCCTTCAGTTATGGTTTTAAGAACCCGCTCAGCCAGACCATTCCAGGATTCGACATCGATCCACATCGGCTCTGGATTGTCCGATTTAGAGGAGAAGTCAGCGACAGCAAGGGAGAACTTAGCCAGAGTGTTGTCCGTATCAGTGAAGGTAGTGGAAGTGGGGGCTTGTCCGACGCGGCCGATGAGAGTGATTTGATTGTTCATAAGATGGCACCTCCAAGTGCTGTGTGTTGTATGCCAAACACGTGCAACTGGTTTCGAGAGTGCAAGGGCGCGCAGCGCGGAGCAGAGCGAAGTTTATCCTTGTCACGGTAGAAAACTGGTGCCAGAGTAAGGCAAAACAACCACCGCCTTGGGGGTAGCCAGATATGGACGACCAACCACACTGAACGAGCTGCGTTGGTTTCCCCCACCAACAGAACCATCAACAAGAAGCGGACAGCGCCAGCATTCTCCAATGCTGCTGGCTCAACCTGAAAAGGCCTATCCACGACCAGTGAGAGAGCGAAGTTGACTGACAAAAAGGCTAGCTGAGCGGGTCTAATGCATAACTGATGTAGCGACAACGATAGAATGGGAAGACTCGCAATCGGACACCAAGGAAATCAACGCTTCGCGAGATGAGGTGCCCGAGGGCTCTCCAGGTAATCACTACGGTAGGCAGAAAGCACAAGACTGGCATGGGCGAAGCGTATCTTTCTGCGACTTCAAAGAAAGTCCTCCGAGGACGGCGGGACAGAGGGTGAGCATGGCATGCCTGACCGGTTCTGCATGACGCCCGCCCCGGTGATGCGGAAAACTGACTATGTCTATGTCAGACTCAAGCGCCTCGAAACTAGGCAATACAGCACTATCCAGCTCTTTGTCCTGCAGTAGTGCTAGCTTCCAGATCGCTGCAGGAGTTTTGCACAGTGCCATGATGGCGCGGTCATAGTTTTCAGAATCGACTGAAAGCCAGCCCTGGACGTTAGGTAGAGCGGCAAATTCGGTCAGCGCATCGAACAGATCACCTGGTGCAAACGAGCGAGTGTAAAACCAGAACTTGCAGCCAGTGTATTTCTTGGCAGTTATCGCCCATGCACGCACATAGTCAGCGGAGAAAAAATCGCCGACATCATGAATGCGCATGGTCCATGGAATGATAGTCTGCACGCCAGCAATCTTGGCAGTGAGCCAATCTCTTGGACGCGCCTGATCGACCATCATCGAGAGATTTTCTGATAGTAGCTTCGGTCCACCTTCAGTAAGCAGATACTCGCAAGTTCTGAAATTGCGGCCCCGTTTGGCTTTCTGCCCTACAGTCTGATAGCGCACACCATTGCCGTAGCAAAGTCTTTTGCATAAATCGGTAGCACCGACACATGTCTCAGTACGCGGCAAACTAAATGCCCAACCCACTTTGCTATTGTTCGTCAACTCCAATCCATAATCCAAACTTACCTTCATGCCATTTCTCCGAGAGCCTCTAATGGCAGCAAGCGCTGCTGTGGCACTCCACCGACTCGGCTCCGGAGCGGCATTTAAAGAATTAGATAAACAGCAAAACGCCAAACGGTTACCGCAACGGTGGCGCAGAGGCGGGACTCTGGAGATACAGCGCGGCTCAGTAGCACCAATGAATATCTGTTGGGTATAGATAAAAAAACTAACCGACATAAAAGTGCGAATCGGCTAAAGTTACACTTCAAACCTACTTTCTTTTGCTCGCCTTACCCGGGAGCAAAGCATATAGAGTGGATTTCCAAAGCGCATATCAACAGGCGGTAGCCCTCACACAAACCATCTGAATATCCCAGCCTGTAAGCGATTCGGGAAATGTCAGAAAATGGATTGACAAACGATACAATGTCAGGTTATGGTTAAAGCAACCTGACAGCGGAGCGTTTCATAAGTGACTGACGGACCATTTCGATATACAGAATTGAGCGGGCGCTGGAAAGAATACGGCCGACTTCTGGATGAAGAGATATTTACCCCTTTAGATAGGCTAAATCAGGCGCAGAAGGCTTTGATTGAAGACCTGGCTCCTGGGGAGTTTCGTGCCATGTTGCGTGAAGTTCAGAGCAAACTCGATCACCTTCAGGGTCACTTATTTATAGACATGTCTAAACAGGCGCTCGAAAAAATTATTGATAAGCATCCTGCCTGCCAGCAATCCGAAAACTTCCGAAGAGAAATGCTGGCGGAAATGTCTATAGGTAACGTATCAACCGCTTTCGATACTGCTTGGCAAAATACGCTCCAAACTGGAATTGATCAGGCGAATGAGCATTTACGTGTTCATTGCATCATTGCTGACGAAAAGCGCGAGAACAAAGAGCACCAGTCCAACTTGCGAATGAATCATGACGAAGTTTTTTCAAGCATAAATACCGACTTTCTCCGTCAGGTGATTTTCGACCGACCAGCTTCTCCTGCGTTATCAACTGTTTCCCGCTCTGAGGATGGACCGCCTTTATGACTGAAATAAACGAATGGCATGTACAAATTTTAGAGAGTGAACAAAAGCCTATTGCAGGCTGCTCCGCATACGCACGTCTTGGCACAGAAATCAAAATTGACCCTCAGGTCTTAAATGCCATAAAAGACGGTGCATTTCAGCCCATTCACCACGATTTGCTGATACTTTGTGCTGCAATTGAATATGCAGACAGACGTTGGCCTCATCACGATTTTTGGTCGCGCAAATTGCGTCTTACTGTTCCTGTTTCAGAATTAGAGCTATGGCAAGAACCACAAATTGCCGACCTACTGAAACATATCCTGAGATATTTAACTTGCGACTCCTGGCATTTTGATTTCGTGCAAGCACGCGAAATACCACAATCAACTGGACAGAAGAAAATCATTTTTGACGACGAAAAAACTCTAGCTATCGCTTATAGCGATGGATTAGACTCACGCGCTGTCTGGGCTTTAAGCGGAACATACAACGAATCGATTTGCATCCGTGTGGCAAAAAAATATAATAAAGCAAAGAAAGGGGATGGCTTATTCACTCAAATTCCATTTGCTGTCACAGTTCCTGGTGGACGGGAGAGCAGTTTTCGGTCGAGATCATTTCAGTTTTCAGTGATTACTGCAATAGCGGCGCATATTGCTGGTTTCACTCGCATTGTTGTTCCTGAGAGCGGACAGGGTGTGCTTAGTCCAGCGATTTTGCCGCTGCATAGAAACTACGCCGACTACAGAAACTATCCGTTGTTCTTTCGCAAGATGGAGCGTTTTATAAATTTGGTGCTTAAGCATAACGTTCGATACGATCAGTTCCGGCTCTGGTCGACTAAGGGTGAAACAATGGAAGCGTTTCTCAAACTTCCTGGTAAATCTCCCGAATACCTGCTTGAGACGCGCTCCTGTTGGCAGATTCGCAATGTCGTGAATTACAAAAAACGGCGCCGACAATGTGGGCTCTGTGCTGCATGTCTTCTGAGAAGGTTCAGCTTACACAAGGCAAACGTCGTCGAACCGGAAGGGATGTATGTTGTCGAAGATTTGACTCTATCAACCGCCAAGGGCGCGATGTTTGCCGTCCAAGAGAAATATGTACCGAGCATGATCGGTTATGGAATTGCTGCGGTCAGGCACTTTCAACAGTTTGCAAATTTGGCTTCGAAACCTGATAGTGCTTTGCGAGTACCAATTCAAGAACTATCAGCTGCCACAGCCACTGCTCAAGACGTAGTTAGCGTCAACCTTAGGACGCTTTTGAGTAACCATGCAAGCGAGTGGAACACATTTATTTCTGACCAAGGCAAAAATAGTTTTCTTTTGAACTGGATTGATGGAGGCACTTAATGGTTGATTTGAATGAGTTAAGTTCACAAGAAATCGGGAGGAGACTTAAAGTAGCGCGTGAGACTGCTGGTTTCAGGCAAGAGCAAGCAGCCCAAAAACTAGAAGTTTCACGACCAACTCTTGTATCCATCGAACAAGGTGCACGCAGAATCAAACCCAAAGAGTTGCAAATTCTTGCCAACTTTTATGGAATCTCTGTAAACCGTTTACTGCGGCGAGAAGCCGTTCATACAGATTTGTTGCCACGATTTAGAAGGCTAAGTGATACTGAAGACGGTGACATAAAAGTTGCAGTGAACTTACTAAATGACTTATCTCGCGCTGACGTGGAACTCGAAAATGTGCTGGGAATAGCCAGCCGCAGAGAATATCCACCAGAGCACGGCATAAATGAGGGTGATGTATATGAGCTTGCCGCGAAAAATGCAAACTTGATGAGGGAGCATCTGGGGCTCGGATCTGGGCCAATATCGAACATTTTTTCACTGATTGAATTTGATCTGGGAATACGTTTGTACCAGCGTTGCCTGCCGTCAAAGATTGACGGTCTGTTTTCTTACGATGATATGGTCGGTGCCTGCATTTTGATCAACGCAAACCATCGTTTAACACGTCGGGTTCAAACAGCCAGTCATGAACTCGGACACTTCGACGGCACTCGGCAAAATCCAGAAGTCCTTGAGAGCGATGAAAAATTCAACTCGCGCGACGAACGTTACGCTCATGCCTTTGGCAGAGCTTTTCTTACTCCATCCGATTCATTTTCTGAGTCCTTCTATCAAGTTAAGAGGCTGTGTGGAACTGACAAGTTGAGCAGAAAGCTCGTTATATTGCTCGCCGATAAGTTTCATATCTCCCGAGAGGCGTGTGTTAGAAGGCTCGAAGAGTTAGGCTTGGCGCGTAAAGGGTCGTGGGACTGGTTCGAGACAAAAGGGAAGATCACACACAGTGATGCAGTGGAAGTTTTAGGCGCAGCAGCGCATAGAGACGACCCGATAAAAGAGGAAGCTGCGCGCCCCCTTTCTCAAAGAATGAGTGTATTAGCGCACTCAGCATGGAAGCGCGATCTCTTGTCAGAGGGACAGTTAGCGGAGCTATTTAAAATCAGTCGAGTTGAGTTACGCAGAGTCATCGATGAAATCGAGGTCTTAGAAGAGGAAAATTATGAATTTTTCCAACTCGTTGACTGATCCGCAACTGCCACTGGTAGTGGATACGAGCGTACTTATCAGCATACAAAGTTGTGGTCAGGGAGAGGACATTTTTTCTTCCATACCAAATCCCATTATCGTTCCGAAGGTGGTTGCCGACGAATTTCAACGAGGAACCGAGGATAAATCATTTTTGCCGAAGCTCATTCTTTCGCAGCATCTACTGCTGGAAGAGGTTACAGAAACCGAAGACGAGACGTACTTCAATCTGTTGATGTCTCTAGATGATGGCGAATCCGCCACTATAGCGATTGCATTTCATAGAAAATTTCTACCGATCATTGATGAACGAAAAGGCAGAGCAAAAGCTCTCACATTAGACGCACAGCTTGCACCAGGCTGGTCTCTCGACTTACTTCAACATCAGGCGGTTGTGGAGATATTAGGCGAATCAAGAACAGCTGATCTGATTTTTTTGGCTCTACGGGACAGCCATATGAGAATCCCAGAAGAGAGAGCAGACGAAATAATCAGCCTCATTGGAGAGGGGCGGGCTCGTGAGTGTACCTGTCTTCCTAGCTATAATCGGCGTTTTCGACTTGCTGCGTTTATCGAAAAAAAAGAGAGCCCCGGGTTACCGGGGCTCATATAAATTAAAGATTGATCTTGAAAAATTCGCGCACTATTTGGGCATCTTCGTCTTCCTCGTAGAAACCGTTGAGACCCTGACTGCACCAAGTAGATTGTTTGATTTCATTAGGGATTTCTTTATTGCGCTCAGGTGAAAGGTAATAGCCACCGTGGCTGGCGGTGGAAATAAACCAAACGCCTTCAGCGTGCTCTTCTACAGTCTGGATTTTTCCCCATGGTGTCTTGAGTTCATTTGGAAGTGTTTGCATATCTGCCTCCTTGGGGCATCTGGGACGCGCACCCAGAACCGCATAAGCGCCTGGCAAAAAATTCGCGCAGCGCCTCGAAGAGGTTGATTTTGCAGCCAGAAGCGGTGTGGTTTAAGGCTAGCTACCAGAAGCCACGTAAAGGAGGTAAGAAATCAAACCACCTTTGAACTCAAAACAGACAGAGCAAAAGCCTAGGAGTGAAGAGCTTTTTCGAAGGCGCAAGGTAAACTTCCACCAAAAGCAACAACGGCAAAAACGCTATAGATAGCGCCCTTAGAAATCCAAAGAAATCAAACATACAATTGAAAAGTAGTCAGGGTCTGGGTTTGTACATCAGGGACGCAGTGCATAAAGTGCACGACTACCAAAAGGTCAATCCAACAATTATTTGAGCTTCGTATAGCAATCCAATTAAACCCAGGCGAAGAGCTGCTCTCAACTAGAGTCACTCGGCGGTAACTTGCCTCGTACTCTTCTTTCTGGACCATGCTGCCGAGAACTAAATTCCCTTCGAAGCTGCTGGATATACGGCAAAAGCAAGACAGCGTCTTCTTCATAGGGGGCCATACTAAGCAAACTCGACAAAGCAACGAGCCGATATTTCAGATCAACAACAGATAGGGAAAAAGGACTATCTGCTGTAAGTTGAGCAACCCTTGATCGCCACTCCTGTTCGGACGCGCTAACAGACTGAGTTTTGGCCAATTCATTAGTGTGAATCTCTTTAAGACGTTGTAGAGAAAGATCCGAAACAACTCGACGTGCAGCTACAAGACCAGAAGGAATTTCTTCAACAAGGACAGGAGAACATGGCAAGCCTTCAGAAATCGGATTTGAATCCTCCACAGCGTTATATTCGTCAGTACAGGATGCAAAGAAGCCATCTGCTAGCTCCTCATATTCCTGCCTCCAAATATCGGCGTGCTTGTACAGGGTAGCTCTGCCACATCCGGCAGCCTTCTGAAGTTCAAGAGTCGAAAATCGTTCTTTGCGAATCCGAAGTGCCGCGAGGGCATCTTCAATTCTGCGGCGAGCGCTAGCTTTGCGCTTGGCGTTTTCTCTAATCCAGGAAATCGGTGCTGTAGCCTTATAAGTTTCGACTTCACCGTCCCGTCTATGAGGGGGCACCCAGATGGCCATGCGCGAAATTTGGGCGGTGGCATCAGCCCGCCCACGAGCAATATCTTTACTGAATCCATTGTGGTTCGTGGCAAGAAAGTCCTGAATGAGAAGCTCGCGGCTGGCGCTGTGGGCGTAGCCGAGTGCCGGAAGTCCGCGGCTGGGATCGCCATAGAAAAAATAATGACCTAAACAGAAGGCGGCCTCAGCGCGCTGACCATTACTGGTTAATCCTTGTAAATGAAACAGGCGGCCACGTTGCCAGACTTCCGTATCAATGTTGAGTGGCAGGTGCCCGAAGACTGAAGCGACAAATAGGCTTGCTTCACCCGATGAGACTGGTTTGCCAGCGCGAATCGGTACGAGGTTGTCGCGCTTTTCCAATTGTGGCGAGGACGTTTGGATTGCCCCCAATTCGGCGATACGAGCCTTTAAGGCAAGAAAATCGGCATAAGAATTGGCATCGCTGTCGACGCAGTCGATGAAAAACTCGAGCGCTTTGGTGGCAGACATCTCTTCACGGTAGTGATCAATATCGAGCGTCCGTTTATCAAGCCAGGCGAAACCTGCTTGAAGAGGGAGCCGTAAACCCATACCAAGTGATGCATAGCCTGGGTGTGGGAAAACTTCGAGAGTGCCTTTTGCCACTTCAAAATTGGATAACTTGAGCAGTTTCACTAACTGCTGATAAAGATTTTTGCTGCCGATTGGCTCATCAAAGAATATATAGAGGTGCCAGCCGCCGCTAAAGCTTGAGCGATATAGCGAAGAGCGCTTGAGCCCCGCCAGGGCCAGCGTCTCAAGCAATCGGTCGAGTTCTTCTTTGCAGTGATACTTGCTGTCGGTGTCGATATCGAGCACCGCATATAGGGTCTTGTTGCCAGAGCGACTACCTATATAGTATTTGTCGTTTTGAAGCGAGATCGCCTTCAAGATGCTGCTATCGTCTAGCTTCCATGTCTCGTTTGCAGATGACCAGTTGCCACCGGCTATTGGTTTGTAGATGTAACCGTAACGGTGAAACAGCGATAGAAACTGAGACACGCAAAACTCCCATCCTTCAGGGAAGAATTTCTTGCGCGCAAACCTAGTCGGCGCGCTCGACGAAGAGCGCACTTGAAGCTGTCCGGTAATAGTTGGTCATCCTTAATCTGGACGTGTTGACCTAACCGGACCGTTCGTCTATTCTGTGTTTACTTCGCGAAATCGGCAGAGAACGCGACAACAATAGAATACGAGGTCCGTAAAAAGGTCTCACAAAAGACATCGCCTGCAAGCGGTGTTTTTTGCTTTAGGAGTAGTTCGGACTGGTTCTTCTTTCTAGGGAGCTGGGCTCCAATGTGTCTGATAGATATACATTCAGCGTTTAATGCCAAGTGCCACCAGCCACTATATAAGGTGCTTGGATTTCAATCAATACTTTAGATCCAAAAAAGCGATCTGCACAGGGGGTCTAAGGGGGCGGCGCAACGACGTCGCGGGTACGCGGCTAGCGCAAAGCCGCAGACTGTCTTAATCTTGGCCCTCCAATTCGCAATGGAGAATATTCAATCTTTTTGGCACCGGCGCAAAATGAATTGCCCTTTCACGACCGACGCAATAATCACCCGACCCGCGAAGGACGACCGACGAAGTCGCGACGCGAGCGACGCAGCCGCACAAGCCAAACAGGGCTATTGTTTTCGCCGCCACCCAAAACCACCACAAAGAGGTTGCGCAGCCACCGGCGAAACCGGCGCAATACTTTCGTCGCTACCGGCGCAGAAAATACTTTGCTTCGTCGGTCGGTAAATTCAGCGGCGCAATTAAATTAGCACACCTGCGCCGGGCAGACGTCCTGGCGCCGCAGCGTCGCAGATGTGCCGCAGATGGCAATTTGACCGACGACAAATTTGCGTCGCTGCCGATAAATAATCAACAGACCGCTCGATGCACGAGGCGACTTGATACCAGTAGTGATGCTTTTCGATAGCTTCGGGGGTATGGCGCCAAAGTCGGAATTTCTGCGCAGGTCAAGAAAAACGCCCCCAAATAGCTGACTTTTTAGGGTTCACCCTTATAATGGTGCGTGGCAAAACCTGGCGCATATATACATTTGATGCGCGATACCATATACGGAGATAGTACGAGTGAGAACACTAACCGTAAAAGAAACCGCAAAGATACTCGGCGTGAGCGTTCGCACTATCCAAAATCGCCTCAACGCCCAAGACTTAAATGGTAAACGGGTCACTAACCAATATGGGACGTCTGAATGGCGTGTCTGGCCAAACAAAGAAATCTTGGACAAACTGAAGGATTTTCCGCCCGATGCATTTGCCCTCGGCGGCGACCGACCAAGTGAAGAATTTCAAGGCGGCGACAGCAGTGCCGTACTTGATGCCGAAGCAGTAGATATTGACAACGATTACTTCGAGGATGAACAAACTCCCATAAAGTCCATCATCCGGGAAATATCTCAGCAGTTTGCGGAGCAGTTGAGTCGCGAAAAGCAGCTTAATTTCCAACTTCAGCGTGAGCTACAAGAGAAAGATCTCGAACTGAAGCGACTTCCCGACTTTCAAAAGCAAGCCGAAGATCGCCGGCTGGAAGCAGAAGCCAAAGAACTCGAAGCTATCGCCCTGGCGAAACAAGTCGAAGCCCTCAAGGCCCTGACCGAAGAGAAGGCTGCCGATCTGGCACGACTCAATGAGCTTGAGACCAAAACTTTGCCCACCATACAGCGCCAGCTTGACCAAGAACGCTCTCAAAAAGAGCAAGGCTTAGCAGAAGCCGCCGCTAAGGTCAGCGCCCTGGAAAACGCCAAACAAGAGGCAGAAATTGCCAAATCGAAGCTTGAAGAGTCTCTTCAAAACGAGATTGCTCGCCTCCGGGACGAGAAGGAAGACCAGGCACGTGCTATAGAAACTAAATTTGATTCTTTGAACCAAAAATTGGAAGCCTTACAAAAACCGTGGTGGAAGAAGTTTCTAGGTTCTCTGGATTAAGAAGGCGAAGTATGAGCACGGCGACCGTCACACACACCGAGCATCAGCGTAAATATTTTGCGTCGCTTCTTAGCTTGCGAGGGAATGCGGAAGAAGAGATTTCGCAAACTTTGAAACGCGTGCGGGTTGATATGAACCCTCACCAGGTAGATGCTGCTATTTTTGCCATCCAATCTCCGGTGTCATCTGGAGCGATTTTGGCGGATGAAGTTGGACTCGGGAAGACAATTGAAGCCAGTCTAGTGATGGCCCAAAAATGGGCCGAGAGAAAACGACGGATACTTTTGATTGTTCCAGCGTCACTTCGCAAACAATGGAGTCAAGAACTTTCAGAGAAATTTGGACTTCCCAGCATAATTATGGAAGCGAAAATATTCAATGCTGCGGTAAAAGCCAAACAGATAAACCCCTTTGAACAAGAAGGCTCAATCGTTATTTGCTCTTATCAATTCGGAGCAGCCAAAGCAGACATGGTGGCACGAGTACCATGGGACCTGGTCGTTTTTGATGAAGCTCATAAACTGCGGAATGTCTACAAGAAGGACGGCTCGGCAATCGCAAAAAAATTGAAAGCTGCTACTGCTGCGCCTAAAAAGTTATTGCTTACTGCAACTCCACTCCAAAACACACTAATGGAGCTATTCGGTCTTGTTTCAGTTCTGGACGAACATTTTTTTGGAAGTGAATTAGCTTTCAAAACAGCTTACGTTTCTGGGCGAAGTGGCGTCAATTTGCCGATCTTAAAGCATCGTATGAAAGCAATCTGCCAGCGAACATTGAGGCAAGAAGCGCAAGAAGCAGGTCTGGTGAATTTCACAAGACGAAACCTTGTAACAGAAAATTTCTCTCCATCTGATGAAGAGCAGCAGCTTTACGAGAAAGTATCTGCATATTTACAGCGTCCGGAAATTAAGGCGATGAAGCCAAACGGGCGCCATCTAGTGACCTTGGCTGTTAGAAAAATTTTGGCGTCTTCTTCGTTTGCGATAGCTGATACGCTCAAGAAAATGATGGACCGCCTTAAAACGAAGCACGCTGTCAATCTGGCAGCATTGAACGATCTCGAAGATCTGGACGAAACAGCTGAAGAACTTGAAATTGATGTCGATGACGAAGCTGATGCCCAGGAAGTAGAGGCTCTGGGAAGTGAGATCGAAGAACTTAGAGGCATGCAAGAACTGGCTTTAGGCATTAGAGAAAATGCTAAAGGAGAATGCCTTGTAAATGCTTTGGGTAAATACCTCGATAGCATTGAAGAAAAAGGTGGTCAGCGCAAAGCTGTTGTCTTCACTGAATCCGTCCGTACGCAAACGTATCTCAAAACCTTGCTAAGCGCCAATGGTTATGATGGCAAAATAGTCGTTATGAATGGCTCCAATAGTGATCCTTCAAGTCAAGAAATATATAGACAGTGGTTAGCGAAGCACAAAGGAACGGATGCCATTTCCGGTTCTAAAAGTGCTGATATGAAGGCAGCTATTGTTGATAAGTTCAAAAATGATGCAGTCGTTCTTGTATGCACAGAATCAGGCGCAGAGGGTATAAACCTTCAGTTTTGCTCACTCTTGGTTAACTACGACCTACCGTGGAACCCACAAAGAGTAGAACAGCGTATCGGCCGTTGCCATAGATATGGGCAAAAGCTTGATGTTGCAATTCTAAATTTCATAAATCTTGGGAATAGAGCTGAACAGCGCGTCTTTCAACTCTTGAATCAAAAATTTCAGCTCTTCGATGGTGTGTTTGGTTGCAGCGATCAAGTTTTGAGTGCCATTGAATCTGGTGTCGACATCGAGCAAAAAATATTGGCTGTCATTCAAAAATGTCGATTTCCTCATGAGATAGATGCTGAGTTTGACAAGTTGCAGCAGGAATTAAAAGAAAAAATTGAGCAGCGAGATGAGGAAGCTCGTCTAGCTCTTCTCCAGACTATGGACGAAAGTGTTGTAGACAGACTTAAGCTGCGTAAAGAGCGCATTGAAGACCGTCTGGGCAAATATGATCGCTATCTTCTTCTCCTCACCAAGTCAGAACTACCAGAAGCGCGTTTTGTAAATCCCAAGCGTTTTGAATACGATGGACAGACCTACAGCTTGGAATGGCCAGCGGCGGATGATAATGGTTGGCATTTTTACAGAATAGCTGAAGGCACATTAGCTGCTAATCTAGTAGAAAAAGCAAAATCCAGAGAAGTTCAATTAGCCACAATTACCTTCGATTACAATGCTTACGAAGGTGGCGGTCAACTTAGCGATCTGCTACCGCTACGTGGCAATAGTGGCTATTTGACGGCAAACAAACTGACGATCACAAATGCAGTGTCAGTCAAGGAATATGTCATTTTAAGCGGGGTGACTGAGACCGGTGAAGTCTTGCATGAGGAACAACTCCACCATTTACTTTTAATTCCTGGGTCAGTTAAGAACAAGCTTCCTTCAAATCCACTGGCCTCGGTCTTAGCAAATATCTTAGACTCTCGGCAAAAAGAGCTTTATGTCAACGCAGAGGGCGAAAATTTAGAGTTTCTCAATGATGAAACAGAAAAGTTAGATCGCTGGGAAGAAGAAAGTACAGCGGCTATTGATGTGGTTATCAAAGATCTGCGAAAACAAGCTAACGAGTGTGACAAACAGTCGCGGAATCCGGCGCTTACAATGAAAGAGAAACTAGCGCTTAAGAGGCAATCTAGCCATCACAAAGGCGAAGCGACTAAACAGAAAAAGAACTATTTTGAGCAGCAAGAGAAGATAGCAAGCGATCGGGTGGAAATACTTGATCGTCTTGAAAAACAATTACAGATAGAACAAGAAGTCGAGCCTATGTTCTCGATTCGGTGGGAATTGGTATGAGGTTGGCTGGGATATGAGCAGAAAACAAAAACTTCAACTTGACTGGATTAAAAAAGAAATTCGCCCTTTATTAGAGCCACGCATACTAGTGGAAGAATGTGAGAAAAGCTATCACCTAGACCATCGAATTACCGACAGTGACCTGTTTGATAACAAATTGATTTTCGGTGATAACCTATTAGCGCTCAAGGCTCTCGAACAAGAATTTAGTGGCAAAGTAAAGTGTGTATTTATAGATCCTCCGTATAACACGGGGAGTGCATTTGCTCAATATGATGACGGAGTAGAACATTCAGTTTGGTTATCTTTGATGAGAGATAGACTCGAACTTTTACATCGCTTACTCTCTGATGCAGGCTCACTCTGGATCACTATTGATGACAATGAGTGCCACTATTTGAAGGTGTTATGCGACGAGATTTTCGGTCGCAGCAATTTTATTTCGTCGTTTGCGTGGGAGAAAGATCAAGCTCGTCACAATGATGCGCTTATCTCTAGTGCGCACGATCATATACTGCTATACGCTAAAAATGCGGGGATATGGAGAGGAATTCGCAATCTACAGCCTCGTGAATCAGAGGGAAATAAGAGATATAAAAATCCGGATAAAGATCCGCGTGGACCATGGCTCCAAGGAGCATGTAGCACTGCCAAAAGCGGTAGTGAAAAGAATAGATTTCCTGTAAAACTTCCTTCTGGTCGTGAAACGAAACCACCAGCCGGAAATTATTGGCGTTTTTCAGAAGCTACTCTTCAAACTGCCATTCTCGAAAATCGTGTCTACTATGGTAAAGATGGTGACAGGTTGCCAATTATCAAAAGCTACTTGAATGAAGTTCAGGATGGCTTTGTACCAAAAACTTGGTGGCCAGCAGAAGAGGTCGGCTCAAATCAATCAGCTCGTAGAGATCACCTGAGAAAATTACTACCTGATGTTGAACCATTTGCAACTCCTAAACCAGAACAACTTATTGCCCGTATATTGCAGATATCCACTAACGCTGGAGATTTGGTTTTAGATTCTTTTGCAGGCTCTGGAACAACGGGTGCTGTGGCGCACAAAATGGGCCGCCGTTGGATTATGGTTGAACTCGGCGAACATTGTAATACTCATATTGTGCCGAGACTAAAAAAAGTTATTGATGCATCTGATCCTGGTGGAATCACGGAATCAGTGCAGTGGAAAGGTGGTGGAGGTTTTCGTTTTTACCATTTAGCGCCTTCATTATTAGAGAAGGATTCCCTTGGGAATTGGGTTATTTGCCCTGAGTACAATGCTGCGATGCTTGCTGAAGCAGTGTGTAAGCACATGGGGTTTGTTTATGCCCCAAGCGACAGCCATTATTTCATTCACGGTTACTCAACTGAAACTGATTTTATATACACCACTACTGCTAGTTTGAGCCACGACCAATTAAAAACCTTAAGTGAGGACGTTGGAGAACATCGAACGCTGCTCATTTGCTGCAAAGCTTTTAGAGCCCAAGTAGATGCATTTCCCAATCTTTCTGTAGTGAAAATTCCAAAAGTTATTTTGAACAGGTGTGAATGGGACCGCGATGATTACAGCTTGAATGTAGCTAACGTACAGGCAGAACCAGTGCCCAAGCCTATAATTACGGCGGGGCAGCTCTCTCTCCTTGGAGAGTTGGTAAGCAAATGACTAATAAACTCGTTAACGACATCAGTGCTCGTTTGAGTTTACGCACTCCACAGCATGATTGTCTTTCAATTTTATCAAAAATTGAAAGCTTGTTTGGCAGTGAAAACAAACTTGATGTCCAAGATGCTTTGGCATCGTTAGCTAAAGCATACCCGACAGTAACAGACTTTGAACGCGAATTCCCCTCGGTATGTTTTTCCTTGGCGACAGGAGTAGGTAAAACGCGCTTGATGGGCGCTTTTATCTCCTATTTATATCTTGTAGGAAGGAGCAAACATTTCTTTGTTTTAGCTCCCAATTTAACCATCTACAATAAATTGATCAACGATTTTGCTCCAGAAAACCCAAAGTATGTTTTTCGCGGAGTGGCTCAGTTCGCGAACAATCCACCTTTGATTGTCACTGGAGATAATTATGACCAGGGGCAAGGCGTCCGGTTTGATTACGCCACCGCCAAATCTGCAAATACGGCCAGAGCTTATGATTCGGGCGAGACTATTTTTATACAACGCCGTCTGTTTGAGACCGATGAAACCGTCATCATCAATATTTTCAACGTCTCCAAAATAGATGCTAAAGCTCGTAAAGGCAGTGCTCCGCGAATAAAACAGCTGCAAGAGTACATAGGCGAGAGCTATTTTGAATATTTAGCTGGTTTACCAGATTTGGTGCTGTTGATGGATGAGGCTCATCGATACAGAGCGAAAGCGGGTGCTGATGCCATTAACGAATTGAAACCAATTTTAGGACTTGAACTTACAGCTACTCCCAAAACAACCGGTCAAAATTCTCAACCTTTCAAAAATGTTGTTTATAGCTATCCATTGGGGGCAGCAATGCAGGATGGTTTTGTTAAAGAACCTGCTGTTGCAACACGAAAAGATTTTCGCCCAGAAGATTATTCAAATGAAGCACTCGAACAGATCAAATTAGAAGATGGTATTCACCACCATGAACATGTAAAAGTTGAATTGGAAGTTTATTCTCTCCAGCAAGGTAAAGCACTAATTCATCCATTCATGCTCGTTGTTGCTCAAGACACCACTCACGCAAGTCAACTGCGTCAACTTATAGAATCTGACAGCTTTTTTGAAGGTCGATACAAGGACCGTGTTATTGAAGTCCATTCTAATCAAACTGGTCAAGAATCGGATGAAGCTACACAACGTCTGCTTTCTGTTGAAAATGACACACAAACGGAGATTGTGATACATGTCAACAAACTAAAGGAAGGCTGGGACGTCACAAATTTGTACACGATTGTGCCGTTACGAGCATCAGCATCTGAAATATTAACGGAACAGACTATTGGTCGTGGACTACGTCTCCCGTATGGGCAACGAACTGGGGTAGAAGCTATTGATCGACTGACCATTGTTGCTCACGATAAATTTCAAGCAATTCTTGATGCCGCGAGTAATCCAGATTCAATAATACGAAAAACTGTGATCATTGGAGATGGCTGCGATGTTCCACTAGAAAAAACCAAAGCTCTTGTTGTTCCATCAATGATTGAGAGTACATTGGCGCAAGCGGCGGAAAATTCAGATAGCTATCAGCTAGACACTCAAACGAAACGGGATGTAGCGAACGTAGTCTTAGATGTGGTGAAGCAATTTGAGAGATTGGAAAGCTCACAAAGACTGCAAGAACCAGAAATTAAAAGACAGATCGAGGCCAAGGTTAGAGAAATTTGGAATCCTGGTCAACTGACAATCGATGGAGTGATTGAAGAATTAGATATCGCCGCGATTGTTGATGTAGTAACAAAGACAGTTGCAGAATTGACTATAGATGTTCCGAAAATATCAGTAATTGCTACCAGCGAAGTGACATTTGGGTTTAAAAATTTTGATTTATCTAATTTGAGCACAATTAGATACCAGCCTGTAAGTCAGGATATTCTCATTCAAGAGCTGCGTACAAACGATCGATCGTTTTTGCTATCTAACAATAGCTTTGTCAAAGAAAATAAACTCGAAGATTACATCGTCAAAATGCTAATTGATCGCGATGAGATTGACTATGATGAACACTCAGAACTTTTGTACAAGCTTGCCTCTCAGGTAGTGACTCACTTACGAACATATCTCAAATCAGACATGGATGTTGAAAATGTTTTGTTGTATCACCAGTTAGCGATTTCAAATTTTATTGCTGCTCAGATGATGGAGAATAGCTGGGTCACACCAACTGGTCATGAAGTTAGGATCAGCAAAGGTTTTACTATCTTAAAGCCAAACAATTACAACATCTATTCCAATGAAAAAGCTCGAGACTTTCGAATAGCGTTAACTGATAAAAGTGGCATCAAAAGGATGATTTTCACAGGTTTTGAACGTTGTTGCTATCCAATACAAAAGTTTGATTCTGACTCAGAAAGAAGATTCGCAACCCTGCTTGAAGATGATCCTACTGTTATACGCTGGATGAAACCAGCAATCGGACATTTTCAAATTGAGTGGAAGAATGGCGTTCCTTATCAGCCCGATTTTGTTGTGGAAACAATATCAGAAAAGTTAATTTGCGAACCAAAAGCGGCAGCAGAAGTAAATAGTGATGAAGTTCAACTTAAAGCTAAAGCAGCCATTAAATGGTGTGAGCATGCTACGGAGCATGCGCGCAAATTTGGTGGCAAACCTTGGTCTTATCTTTTGATTCCGCATACAGACATTTTGGCCAACCGTACGTTGGATGGCCTAAAAGCTGGTTTTCTAGCCATTTAATGCTTACATTTCTTTTGAATCATTTTCCAATCAGCTTCTGATATTTTGGCTATACCGTTACGAAAATAGACTGCCCAGAATGCCAAATTGGTGACGAAACTTAGGTCCTCCATTATTGTTTTGATATCAAATTCTTTTTGGAGTGAAGTAGCTTCGAATGAAAATCGGTCGGGATAATTGCCTTTTTTAAGAAAAACATCTTGGTCATCAACGTAGTAGTCACTGGTGCTCTCGCCTATAGCAATGATTTTCCAATCTCCTTTTCCAGCACAGCAGGCAATTTTGTCGCCCTGCATCACACTGGAAATGAGATTTTTGCGTCCTAAACCAAAAACTTTTTGCTTTATACAATGTTCCATGTCGAGGCGCGGCAGGCAAATAATCCAGTAATTCATAAATTCTCAATAGTATGTAGCGACTTGAATATTATAGAGGGCTCGTCCGAAGCAACGATCAGCATGCCATTACGTTAGGCATTTGTGTAAATCGCTATTTCATTTGTTTCTTCACTTTCATAACAGTAGTTTTGCTTATGTCCAGCTCGGCGGCAATCTTTCTGACAGAATATTTTTCTTTCAAAAGGCGTTTTACTGTCTCCAAATCCGAAAAAGCGGGTCTACCGATAGGACGGCCGCTCTTTGTACCCTTAGAACGAGCGTGAGCTATTCCAGAAGTGATTCTTTCACGGAGTAAACTTCGTTCAAATTGTGAAATCACTGAAAGCAGTCCAAGCAGCAATTCGCCCTGGGCGGTTGTTGCGTCAAGATCTGGACCGTTCAAAGTACGCAAACCTATTCCCCGGTAGGCCAAATCTTGGATAGTCTGCAACAGATCAGATGTGCTGCGTCCCCATCGAGACAGCTCTGACACCAGAATTAAGTCAATTTCTCGACGCCGTGCAATCTCAATGACGGCTTGCCGTTGCGGACGTTTCTTTTCTGCGCCACTCATAGTCTCGGCGAAAATTCCAACAACTTCAAACCCACTTCGCTCGGCATATTGCTGCAATTCGGCAATTTGACGTTCACAGGATTGTTCAGAAGTACTAACCCTGGCATAGATTGCTACGCGCTGTACCATAAACCCTTCTTAAAACTTGGGACATATAAGGCTCACCAGTACGGCTATTTCATTCAAAAAAAGAGTGTACCAGAAAACAAATGGTTAGTGGTACACATTAAAAGTTGATTGAAAATTATAGAAATTTGGAAGTGTAGAAAAGAGTGTTTATGAAAGGTGCTTATGAAAATACAGTCAGTGTTAGCAATAATTGTCACTTCATTATTTTCTTGTCCAGCAGTTTTGGCTGGTGAATTTACTTTTTATGATGGGAATGGAGCAGGCAAAAAAATGCTAGGCAGCCTCTCTGATAGTCCTGGGCAAAAATATAATTTGAAGAAAAAAAAGCCACCATTTACAAACGATGAGGCTCGTAGTGTGGTGCTGCACAATGTGCGCGCTGGAGCAGTTCTGACTGTTTACGATAGCCCCGATGGGAAGAAGCAGGATGATTGGACACGCATTGAAGTTAAAAAACAGGTTTTGTCTTATGAGATCAAATCCTTTGATGGCCAACCTATGGAGGATGACGTTGTTAAGGTCAATCCACATCCAGACAATAACAACGGTCTGGATGGGAAAGTATCTCGAATTGAGATCGATTAGAGACTGGTCGTGATTGCTTTAGTGATCCACTTCCAATGTTGTTGGCTTGAAAAATGAGGTCGTATGTCCACAATTGTGATTGAAGTCGTTCCTCAAGGAATAATTTTTGGTGCTGATAGAAACAGGACGTTAACCAAGCTGTTAACTGGTGAAAAGAGTCAAATCCAGGTAACCAAAGTTCGCAAATCTGCTAACGAAAAGGTGCTTATAGGAAGCATTGGCAGTGGCGAGATAGCAAACAAATCTGCTCAGGATTGGCTCTCTGACTTTGTAAATGAACGAGAAAAACTTTCGCTTGAGGAAATAGCGAAAGAAGTCAAAGAAGCTGTCGAAAAGGAACGAAAACTCGCTGACGGTAGTAGCCCCGTTGGACAAATCATAAATTTAGCTGGCTTTGTGGAAGAAGGTGGAGTCATAATCCCCTCGGTCCGTTACATCAGCAACTGCTGGAGCCTTATCAAAGGCAATTATGACGATGTTCGTCCAGAGTTCGGTGAATATCCAGATGTATTTAGGCAAAATTTGACTGTACCTCCCCCCTTAGTGAAGCCTGTTATAGAAGCCTTGGCTAACGACTTCAACCCATTTTGGTTTCATCATTCAATTGGTTTAACTGATTTCAATATTCTCAAGTCATTCTTAAAACAAAGTCTTCAAATTATCTCAAAAGAAAATAATCGTTTGGTACCAACCACTCTTGAAGACTGGGAAAAGCAAGTGCGAATGTCAGTGCTAGTTTATGGAGCATTTTTTGAAGCATTTTCGCCGCCCGGGGATCAATATGTCGGAGGGGGCGCTGATATCGTTTCTCTTCCTTGGCCGTGAGGTGATTTGGTCACAAGTCATGCTTTATTATTAGGCACCGTGTAGTTTGAAAGGAAAAAAATGGCGACAGAAGCCAAATTAGTTAGATGGGCAAACTTAGATGGGCAAGGCAAAGCGCGCCAGTTTACCGAGCGCGGGACAGAAAGAACCGCAAGAGCCAAATTGCGTGCCTCTTGCATTTTTTGCAACAAGCCCATAACTGTAGGCACTGATTATATCGATGTGAACGGTGCCAAATTTGCACATAAGCTGTGCGTTGTTTCGCACTCTAGCGACCTGTCAAAGCATAGTAAAGTCATCACGCACAAAATGATTGACGAACTGGCGGCAAAAAAATCGGGGAAACTTAGTGCCGTTAAAACGTCAAAACGTGGGCGGCCACCGAAGTCTTCGAAGTCTGTAGAACCCACAGACAGTAATCAAAAAAGCGCCGCTACATTAGTTAAATCTTCAAAGCGTGGTCGTCCCGCCAAAGCGACAAGTGCAAAAGCAGCACCAATTGCGGCTAAGGCAACAACCAAAGCAAAGACAACAGCATATACCGGAGCCAAACAAGGACCAAAGCCAAAGGCACAAGCACCGCCTGCGACACCAATCATAAACTTGAGCGAAGTGAGAGAAGCACTGCCTGGAGCTATCGTAACGCTTACCATTACCGGCACTGTTGAAGCTGTACAAAGAGCCTTAGACAAACTGCAAAACTGAACTTTCTGTTGCTATCCCTGCAACAGATTCCACTCCGTTCGCACCAGCGAAGCTGTGCACTCTCGGCGCGGTGTTAGTCTGGCATCAAAATTGGTTTGCGAAGTCTCTCGGGAATCATCTCAATTTGCTTGGCGTAAGCAGCTAAATTTTCCAAAGTTATTTTGCCCTTTGGACAAACAAGAGAGCCGCTTTCCTCTTTCTCCAGCTCGGCAGTCCACCCACCAACACCCCAAACGATTGACACAAGGTAAGTCCGTCCTCTTTCACCATCGGGACAACTGGCTGCCATAGAACCGACAATGTGGTCGCCTTCTTTTAAATTAAACGCAGGATCAAAAATGAATTGAGGACCGCCGCTGCTTTTGGCCCCAATCCAATCAAATGTTGTGACTTTAATTGGAAGTGGATTTATAGTGTGCGCACTCAAATTCCAGAGTGCAAATGCATACTTAATCTCACGAACAGCTTTGGTAGACGGATTGGAAATGAGTAAAGCTGGGCTTTCAGGATAGATTAGCCTCAGTGAAAAATCTGATTTGCTTTCCGCTTGTTGCGGCTTTATGAGAGCCGTTCCTTTTGTCCAGACATCGAAACAATTGTTCAAAACGCCGAAGAATATTCCAGCTATGGTGAATAGAGCAATCAATCCGACCAAGATTGGATTGTTTGCTGACCACTTTTTCCCGCGATCTAATAAAGTTTCTGAGCTGGGGCGTTTATATTTTCCCGCTTGCTTTGCAGTTAGAGCCGCCTCTCCAGATGATGTCACAGTTAAACGTCCGTTAGATTCGATTATCCAGCCCTGCTCTACAGCGATTTTTTTGCCCAGATCATAGTTCAAGACGATGACTTTCTGAACACCAGTTGCCGTTGGAGAACAAACCCAGACGTCATTGTTAATATTGGGTTGTTCAGTAAAGGTTCGTTGACCAGATTGCATCACAGTTTGAATGATTGCAAATGCTGCGGTTTCTTCGACAGTTGGAACAAAAACCGCCTTCAAAATTTTCATCAATTATTCTGCTCCGGAGCTTTAAACGGGTTGACTTGGTTTTGTCGTATAAGCGGTTGCTGCACTCCAAATCGAGATTTGCGCTCCGTGCGTAAACTGCTTGGTTGATAGCTAAATGGGGCTGTATCGAATGTGCGGGGAACTGGTGTAGTAGGGATCACAGGTGTAGGAGCTGGATTTCCAGTCAGCTCAGAAAGGCGTTGGTTGGCTGAATTCAGTTCATTTTGAGCTTGGAATAAATAGCCCTTCTGACTATTTTGAAAGTTCAGAGCGCTTTTTTTGTCAACACTACTTACGTTTGTATCGTCCAGCTGAGTATCAATCTTGGCGATTTCACCTGTGCAATGTCGAATGATATTTTCTTGCTTATCGATCTCCATCTTCGTGTTGTAGATGTCCTGCTGTTTTTGCTTTTCAGCCTCTGCATCGCGACGCTTTTGTTCAATATCTGTCTGCGTTTGGTAAGCTGCATCATTGCCACCAGGGTATTGGTTGTAAGATGGGATGATGCGCCGTGTACTGCCTGTGGACGAATCTGACGGTGTTGTTGCAGCCGGTCGATGGTCTCGCTCCCATTTCCAAGAAAAGTCATGCCACCAGGCTTTTAGGCCTGTTCCTGCCCAGCCATAGAAACACAGCGCGACCCATATCGCGCCAAGACCAATCGCTATTTTCCAGCGCAGAGATTCGTCCTGCATTATTCTTCTGTGGCTTAGAGCGTCTTCTTCTGCCTTCTGTGTTTTTGCATATTTTTCAGAAAACGCTTTGGCCTGCGCATCTTGTTCGGCGGCTTCGGCCGCTGCTTTTTGTGCTCGTTCGCGACTTCTCTGTCTAGCTTCTTCTTCTTCAGTGTCACGTTCCTGAGTACTGCGACGCCTTCCTGGCCCAGGTCCAGGTCCTGGTCCTGGTTGTGATCTTTCCGCAGAGCTGCCGCTAGGGGGCGTTTGAGAGGTCTGAGAACTTCCGCCGGCAGATCTGCAGGAGCACTGAGGAGAATCAGAATGGCTGCGTTCAAAATGAGCCGACAATAAGTCTTTGGCGTTATTTATTTTCTTCAATTCGGCTTCGGCTTCGAGTTTTCCTTCAGCGTTTTGAAAGCGGTCTGGATGCCATACCAAGATCAGTCGCTTGTGGCGGCGTTTGATTACATCAAATGGTTCGCCGCCATCCATTCCGAGATCACGATAGGCTTTTTGCAATGTTTGATGATCGCTCATTGTCCAAACACCGCCTTATTGATGCTGGTCCATAGCGTCATGAGCATGAGTGCTGTCGTTCCCAATAGCCACCAGGGTGGCGCTGGCAACTTGGTATCGGCAGGATCTGCTGCGTTCTCTCCCGGTCCCATGGCGCTATCAATCTCAATGGTAAGGTTATTGATTATTGCGTCGCAAGCGCCTATAGCTGGGCCTTCTACAGTTGGAACAAAATCTAGTTGAACGATTGTTGTGTCGTTAGGCCCTTCGCTGAACTGCACGTCAAGCTCTATCAATCTTTGTTTGCGTTCTTTTCTCACGTGTATGTTTGACAAAGACTGACCTTCGAGATGGCTTTCTTCGTCCATAAATTTGAGAGTGGCACTTATTCTTCGCTGAATAGTATCGGAAGTAGCGACATGCCATTTATCACCAAAGTTGTAGGTCTTGTCACTCAAAATTTGGCGAACTTTAGAGTAAACCTGCTTGAGAGGCAGGTTATAGCGCCTTGGTACGGGATGGAGAAAGTTGTATCTGTTAACGCGGTCGGTATGTAAAAACGGCCAGAGAACCCAGAGGCCTGCCACAAACCCGGGGAATAAGCCACCCTCCAATTTGCCACCGACAATGCCATATGTCGTGGCAGAACCAACAACACAAAATGCAAAAATTGCTAAAGCTATGCCTGCTCCGAGCATTTAAACCTCACACATCCCAGTCGGGAGAATCTTGTCGGTTGGGAATTGGTCTGCGAATGTTTGAGTCATTCTCTTTTTCTGGCTCGACCGGCTTATCACGTTCAATTTTTTTGTTATCGTTTTCAATAACTTCTGGTGTTGAAATAGGTTCTGATGTTGTATCAGTTGCTTCAGATTCCTGATTTTCGACTTGCTCTGGCTTTGTTTCTGGCGGCCTTAGAGGCTCTGTGGTTTTGTCTGGAATCGGTGCAGGCTTTTCCTTTGCGACTCTGCCACGCTTGCGAATAAATTCAGACACCTTGTGCTCAGCTCTAACTGGCGGGTCATACTCCATCGCCTGGTTGTATGCATCAGGGCTGATGAGCGGCATCTTCAACGGCCTTGTGTCGGCAGTAAAAATGATCACTTCCTTGTTCAAGCTAATTAGCTCATCTGGGGTTATCAAATGACGTCCCTGAATCGATTCCTGCACGCGCCCGCTATCGCTTACGGTAGCCTCATCTACGGTCATGCGCCCAATCGCTTCGCTCAAATCCCGTGCTTCTTGGAAGGTCTTTTGTTTAAAGTGGACTTGCGTCGCTGGCATGTCCATAATTGTCTGAGCCTCTCTCTTGGTGTAGATTTGCTCCAGCTGTGAGTAGTTCTGAAAACCTAAGATCAGACCGATCTTATTTTTACGAATGAGCGACAGAGCGTTCTCTATGCCAGGTATTTTTCCGAAGTTTGTAAACTCGTCGAGCAGCATGGTCATTGGATATTTCATATCTTTGCGAATATCCAAAATGTGATCGAGCAAGAAATTGAACATCAATGAGCCAATAAGTTTGCTATCGGTAGACCGACTTGGAACAGCAATATAGAAAGTGAATAGCTGCTGTTTAAGCGCTTCTAGGTCAATATCGGTCTTTTCTGTCAAAGTGACAATCTGATCTGTCATCCAGGGGTTCATCTTCGAAATTAGGCCAGAAAATACGCCGTAAGCAAAGTTGGTTTTGCCTGCAAGCTGCATCCAGCCTTCAAATTCCATCTGCGCTATTTCAGAAGGGCTGTTGTACAAAATTTTCGCCAGCTTGTCTGGTCCTTCCAAAAGCATCCAACGTAGTGCGCCGAAATGCCCTCGCTCTGGGTCTATGATCGCTGCATGAAGTATGAGAGACGTTAGCAAATGCTTCTCAGATCTGCTCCATGTCTTATCAACTTTGTTGTCGCCACTCTCGCCGTTCATGATGACGAGGTCGGCTAGACTCTCAGCCATGCTCGATTTCTTCTCTTCCGGAGCATTTCTGACTCGATCAATTGGATTGATTCGCGTCGATGTCATGTCGGATGGATTGAAGCAATAAACCTGATGACCAGCCATCTTGCGCCAACCAGATGTGAGCTGATATAGCTCTCCAGCTTCATTGCCTGGCGTTGCTTCAGTCACGATCATGTTTGTCGCAACGCGCTCTACGAGCTGCGGAATAAAGAAACCGCGTGATTTACCAACGCCTGTTCTTCCGCAAACTAGTGCATGAGCATGGGTCAAACGCTCCGGCACCTGGATGTACTCATTCTTTGAAGACCTACCAATAATGAGCCTTTTGGGGTCGGCATTTTTTTGGAAGTAGTCCAGGGCGCGCAAGTCATCTTCTGACCCCCAGGTTGCAGCGCCATAAACGGTGTTCTTTTCTTTGTGCTCTTTTGCTTCTTCTGCTCTTACTGCGTCGTTTTGCAGTTCAAGCAAAATGCGATCACAGCGCTTTTGGCACTCGGCCTGACTGGCGCCGCCTTTGTTTTCCTCAATTTCAATATTGACGACAACACCGCTGGTTTTGGCGTTTCGCCATCTCACAATAACGCGATATTCGTGCCGCCACCAATCTTGCCCAATTTGCTCATCGAGTCTCTGAGTGGCCAGAATCTGGTCGAGCTGCTTACTTGCCCTGGTGACCTGGTAGCCGAGACGGTCTAGAACGTTGACGGCAAGGACCGGAAACTCCTTGGCAGAGGTTTCTACAAAGCCTTTATCCTCAACTCTCACTGGCATCTAATACCGTCCCCATGGGTCATATTTGTCCCAGTCTTCTGTGTTATCGCGCTCCCACTTTTTGCGCTTTTTCTCGTCAGTCGCTTCGTTTCGTTTTGCCTGGTTCTCATCGATTTTCTGATCGAGCTTTTCTATTGTCTCGCGATCTTGGGCTTTCTGATCCTCTGGTCGTCCAGCCTGGTTATGCTCCTGAACTTTGTCCAGTTTCGCCGATTCGAGGTCATCCCTGCCTTCTTTCAGGCGGTCACGTTGATCAGTCAAAGGAATCCATTTGACCAACTCATTAACTACTGCCGCCCCTTTCATGAAAAGACCCACAACCGGATTGCCCATAACTGCGTCTTGCATGGGAGTAGCAACCCTGAAGTTGTCCGGCATGCCTGACTGGGCTCGCTCTTTCCAGTGAGCTTCCTTGGCTTCGCCAATTTGACGCTCTAAAACACCAGACCATCGGGCGCGGTCGGCATTTTCCATCCATCCTCGCAGCGCCTGGTATTCGGCCACCGGCAAACGTTCGGCGTCTTTCTCCCTTAACTTGGCAGTCAGTTCGGACAGTTTTTCGTGCGGGGAATCTTTAGTGTATTTTTGGCCCTTGTGCTGGATTGCAGTGACTTCTCTGTCTTCTTTTTCTTTGTCCGGCACCTGTTTATCAGGTTGCGATCGATCGCGTTCACCATTTCTCTCTTTGTCCTTAATCCAGCCAACGAGCTTCTTGTACTCGTCGACCGGTATGCGCTCGTCATAGTTATCCCAAAGATGCTCGTTCAATTTCTGCAATTCTTTGAGAGTGTTTTTCTTTGACCATTCTTCGCCAGCTGCGTGAATGGAGTCATTCAAAAATGGGACTTCGCGTTCCTGCGCAGAGGCTTCTTTGGCTTTTTCTTTTTTTGCGCGCTCCTGCTCGAGTTTTTTAGCCTTCCACTGGTCATAAGGCTCCAGTTGCTCCCGGATGATCTTTTTATGCATCCAGGGAAGCTCTAAACCGTCTCTAACGCGTTCCTGCCGAGCAGTCTCTTTCTCTTTTTGGCGCTCGTCCCGTCGGCGCTTTATCTTTTCTTCCCGGTCGGTCCTGGCGTGATTCAGCTCAAGAGGGTGCACCCGCTCAAGATAGCGGTCGCCAAATTCTTTGATCTTGTCGTAGTCCCTTTTGTCCAAACGAACATCCCGACCGCTTTTGTCCTTGCCGAGAATGATCACATGGATATGGTGATGGTCAGTATTGCTGTGCGCCGTAGCCGCCCAGCGCAGGTCGAGCCCCTTGTCAGAACCGAGTTGCTTCATCACTTCGCGGGTGAAGGCTTTCTTGTCTTCAGGGTTTATCTCTGGCGCCAGCGTGACCTTGTGGATGACGACATTGGCTTTGCCCATCTCCTTGATTGCTTTGCGCAATTCTTTTGAGTCCATGGCGTCTTCGGTTTCGTTGAACATCTCCCGACCGCCGTCGCCCCGGTCATCACCTGGGCGATGCTGGATATATTTGACATGCGCCATAGCCTTGCTGATGGCAACGACCTTTCCCGACCTGCCGCCGACAGCTCGCTGTTTTTTAGCTGAGATATAGCTGTGGCGAACGATCATCATTGCCCGGTTACCACCTTGGCATTTCGGTCGGCAATTTCTGCCTCGTCGCGTTCAACGTGCCTGCGCATTTTTTGCTTGGCAGTATTTGACGCTGCTTCAAATGCCTTCCTGGCATTTTCGTCGTCCGGCAAAGCCATCCAGGAAAGCTCAAAGAGCGTTCCAAGAGCGACCCCTTGCCGGGCAAGCATTTTACATATCCGGTCGACGCCGTTTTTGGTCGCTTTGATTTGCTGGTCGGTAGCGTAGCGAATTGCTTGGGCAACTTCGGCTTCACGGTCGTCCAAGGTGAGTTTCTCTTGATTGTCCAAATACCAGAGCAAAGCTTGCCTGGCATATTCGGCTCGGGTCTGACCTGCCAGTTTGGCGTTGTCATCGAGTCGCTTCAGGTCTGCCTGGGCGAGTCGGGTTTCGACCCGGGGACTGTACTTGAGTGATGTTTTGGTTTCTTTCATGGTGCGCCTACAAAAACCCTTGCCTACATAGTAATATAAAGGATGTGCGGCGCCAACCGGGTAAACCCCAAACGTAGTGCGGCGCCTCTAAAGCCCATACAATGGGCTTATTTTTATTAGCGCGGGTGCGCTTTATCTTGCCTTACCGAATGGTAGGACCATCGGTTCGGGGGATGGTTGCGCGTCGTTGCCCACTCCGCGCGGCTGCTTCGCAGCCCAAAGCGAGCCTCAAAGCAACGTCGCAAAATACCATCCCAACCACCAGAGCGAACAAAGAGAGCGAGCACCGGAGGTGCCAGTTCGAAGCGTCTCCCGACGCGCTACCTTCAGCACCAAAGGTGCGGGTCCGAAGAGCCCACCCGAGAAGGGCGATATCCTCAGCGCCGCAGGTGCGTGCCCGAGACCTAGCAGAATTTGAAACGTTACTCGGTGACTGTATACTGGGCTCTTGTCTTATCCCCTTGGCTTTTGAGGAGTGCAGAAATGAACAAGGGAAAGCCATTTTTTGGCGGAGCACAGGTCGATTTTTTAGAAGCATTCCCTGCTGTTGAGAAACTAGAACTAGTTATTGAACGAGAGCAAAGACGCATCGACGGACCCGGCTGGGATTGGTCAACACACAAATTTACTGAAGAGAATGTACAGCCTCACATTAGCTGTAGCAGCTTACCCGCTTGTCATAGAGGCGGCTATAACATTGAGAGTCTACTCAGATCTCTTGAGAGCAAGCGCCAGCCGGGGGAGAAAGTTGTTTTACTGGAAAATCAATTTCTTTACTGCCAAGGCGATTTTGGCTCACTCCAAGGACGGCATAAAGGTAAGCCATGCTCAATCCAGTTTAATCTCAAAATTGCGAAGATGACTTTCAAGTAGATGAGAGCATAATTTGATCTTGTAAAGCTGGACTACCGGAGGCTCTTCTAGGGTTTTCCCTATTCTTTGATAGCTTCTCTTTTGAGAAGATGGAAGAAGACTTCGACCGTCTAAAATTCAGCACGAAAGTTGAATAGTTTAGACGATTCGAGAATCTGGTACCTCGATAAAATTTCGTGTCCCTGCTGGTCAATTGCCATGCATACACCATCGACTTCCGCTGAAGCGCAGCACGCCTTCAGCCCTATATAACAAGGAAAGACATATGGACAAAAGCGTTAAAGCGCTTGCGTCTGATGACCCGTTTGTGGACATCAGGATGAGCAGCTCAGTCCGATACAAGCTGGAGACCAAACATAAAATCAACCCGGACGTGGTAGCAGGATGTTTCCAAAATCCGCACCGCAAGTACCTAACCGACATACGGGAGCAGCACAGAACGGTTCCTGCGACACAGTGGTTCATCGTCGAGTACGAACCAGAAAAGAAGCTCAAAATCTGTTTTGTCTACTACCCAGACAAAAAACTAACCGCTATCAAAACCGCCTATCCGCCCTGCGAAAAGGAATTAGAGATTTACCTCAGAGCGGCATAGCATCAGGCATTTAAGACAGAAAAGTTTTGGAGAAAATATGACAGACAAAAAGAAAGATCTGACTTTCACAAGCAGAGAGCACGACATTCTGCATGAGTTGATCGGTAAAGCTATGAATGAAAATCCCGATGATGACGAGCTTTGTTACCTGTATGGAGCAGTATGCAGCATCTGGTACAAGGAAATTTATAGCGACCCAGTCTCAGAAATGTGGAACTAGGTTAATGCAAGAAGGGGAGACAGGACGACTGTCTCCCCTTCTTTTTTTCAATCTCAAATTACTTATCTTTCCACCTGGGAGGCGGTGAACCCGGGGGCTTGTGCTCCCGCGACTCCATGGACTTGGGCAGTTTAACCGATCCCGCACCAAGTTTGAAAACTGAACCCAGTACAGTAGTTACGATGCGTATGGACACTGTCAGTAGATTTTCTGCCATGCGAATCGCCGGTCGCACAATTGTCGAGTGGCGACCACCGGCCATATAGTTCAAGGCAAGCAAAATGCCAACAAGTAAGCCGAGCGACAAAAGAATATCCATGCAGATATCTTACTGCCAGTCAGCGAGAATCACGTCGACCAGGGCGACCAATCCCCAAAGCAGCGCCAATGCATGGTTTCGAGAGCCTCATTTTTAGTTACCGTCAAACTGACAAGAGGAGGGTATATAACTCAAGTTGCCCCGAGGTTGGCATGCCCGAAGACGCAGAAAAGAACAGAGAAATCGTCAAACCTCTGGAGCAGCAAGCGCCGCCAGAAGCAGCTCAGCGCGGCGGTGTAATCGGGGGAAATGTCAATCAGGCTAGGTGGCGTCAAACCCAACAAGCTCACATTCTTGAGCAAGGTGAATCGGCTACCGATTTATTCTACGACCCAAATTTTAAACCGAAGGACAAAAGTGCGAAATTTGAACTGTTTGACGATTCGGCGCCCGCAGAGTCAGTCAAACAGGGCAAATTCATTGACTATGAACCGGCACAATTAGACAAAAAAACTTTTGCCTTGGGCATGGACCATGAAAATGACAATCGCTCAGGTGTGCAAAAGCTGGGCGATTTCATTGATGCTGTGGCACGTCGAGCTTCTAACCCGGAACAGCAAAAGCAATATATTCAGGACGAACTTGAAAAAATCGTTGGCATTGGACGCGGTTTGAACAATGCAAAAGAACACACAAAAGCAGCTGCTACAGCTGGTTGGACAGCATTGACAGATGGTACCGTTGCCTCCTTTCTTGCAAAACCGAACGCGATAAATGAGCCACTTTTCCACGCCGTCGGCAATCTATTTGACCAAATGAGTAAGGACCCTCTTGCCACAAGCCAAGCAATGGAGCGCATCGGACAACTAGTAATTGCAAGCAGTGAAAACTATTCAAAACTTCCACCGGGCAAGCAAGGAGAAGTTTTAGGCGAGACTTTGTTTTATTCAATCAATCCAGAAGGCAGCACAGAAGCCGGTGAACTAGCTTTGAAAGTTGCCGATCAGGTGGCCACAAAGGTAGATGCGGCAGTTATCGCCGGTATAGAAAAATCGGCGAAAGCGGCTCAAGAAATGGCTCTGGTAGCTCCTGAACTGGCCGAACAATCAAGAGCGATGATTCTTGATTACGGACGCAGCCTTGGACTAACACCGCAAGAAATGGAAGTAGCCGGTGTGCCGCGCGGCTGGATGCAAGACCGTGTTCGCCTGGACGACAATATGTTCGCGATGAGCGATGGTAAGTCCGGTTTTCGCGGCGATCATGATTTTCATAACCCTATTAACGAGCAGACTGGAAAAAAGAAAAGCTACATCAACGCTGATGGAGATTTGACCCCAGCCGACCCTGAGGGCTTGTTCAAAGAGAAACCGGTAGATATCGTTCATCACTTGTGTGGTGATTTCTATAAATGGCATAAGCCTTTCAGCCCATACACCAGTTTGAGCGAGTTGGCCGAAATCTCGGTCAAGTACGGCAAGCAGTTTAAATTGACAGCTGACTTGGAAAAACTCGAGTTGGCTATTCAGTCGGGTGAAGTATCGGGTGTTCAGCTTATCAAGCATGATGAAGTACTGGAGATGATCCGCAATTCGCCCTGCCATGAGTATTCACGCAAAAACGCTATGAAATATGCGATAAAAGACAAGGAAATTTTGATTCGTGGAGTCTTGCCCAAACGCTTCTTCAAAGTGGAGTTGGCTGAATGAACTTATTTCATCGAGGAAAAAACGTCGGCACTGTGTCGGACGTAAAAAAAACCGGTTTCGAATACTCAGCCGAAGTCTCGTTGCTGCCAGCATTTGACGAGTACAAATCGATGTTTGAATTTTTCGACGATGAAAATAACGACCCTGACGAGAATCTCCCATTCACAGAAGAATGGCTTGAAGGCTGGTCTATGGATAACAGTGAGGGAGTCGTTCAAGACATTTCCTTCCCCGCATTCTATAAAAACTACAGCGTCATATCATGGCGCTGGGGTTGAGATTTAGCAGGTAGAAAATGCCTAACGCCTTTATCGATAGTTTTGCCGAAAGGCTCTATGCAAGTGGTCTCGCCAACGAAAGCGATCCGCTAATTGGATGTAGCCTGCAAGAATGCTCTGAAATAGAGAGCAAGCTTGGTGTCAAACTACCGGCTATCTATCAGGCTTACCTGCTTAAGATGGGGCGTAAATCCGGAGTTTTCTTGCGAGGTGAAGAGCACTCCTATCCACACCTTTTGTCACTCACAAAAGACGGACAAGACACAATCACTGAGTCGGATATAGACTACAAACTTCAACCGACTGCTTTTGTTTTCTGGATGAGCCAGGGCACTCAGTTTGCATTTTTTGACACGACAGATGGTGATAATCCGTCGGTCTATCACTACCGAGAATATGACGCTGCACCGATTAAGCGACTTGATCATTTCTCGCAATGGCTCGACTATCAACTCAATGGTGCTCTTGAAGTTCAAGAGCGATTAAAGAAATGATATTCAAACTTTTCCACGGTGAGATACTTATTGGAACTGTTTCAAATGTAGTTCCAGAAGATAACTACGAGATGGCGGGCAACATAGAACTCACTGCTGACGGCAAAAAATACGAACCAATATTCGCTTTATATTGAGCAATGACAGGCTCACAGACGGTAGCGACCCTTCATTGGTGTTACTCTGCGCTTGACCTCTATATCTTATGCAGTGCAGTTAAGAGTTTTTATTACTCAATGTAGTACTTGTGGCGTTAAAAAAATGGAGAAATACGTATGGCCAAATCCAACATGTGAACCTATATTTGAGAAAGTGAATCGACTAAAACTGAGGGTTTGAGACCATGACAAAGCTGTTTATATTGTTGTGTGTGGCACAGGTAGCAGCTATGGCCGCAATTTATTACTATACGGGCCTAGGACTTAGAGATAGTTACTTAGGTGCACAAAACCTTTCAAGAGCCATAGCTTTGGGTTTAGTGCTGTTAATTGGCGTGGTTGCAATCATCAAACCTATTAGAGCTAGGCTTGGAATTTTGGGCACTAAGCAGGACATATCACAAATAATCAGTTTTGCAATCGTCGCACCTTTGGTGACTCTATCTCTCGGGCATTGCATGGCTATGACCTTTGGTGGACTCGGCGGAGACTTTTAAAAAGAGGAGCAGGTTTACACCTGCTCCTCCAAAGTTTTTATAGCACCGGTTTTTTACCAGGTGACTGCTGGGCAACCGGTTCCCGTAAAGGCGCTTGCGGGAGGATTCAGGTGCGGATCAGTGTAGAAATACTGCATTGCGATTTTTGTGCAACGAAACGCCGCCGTACTATCAATATAAGCTCCGTAGCCCAAAGCCTTGTCTGTCTGCTTCAAGAAGTTAACCTGGGTTTGGTCAATGCTGTTATGACGGATCGTGAACTCCTGCGCCCACAAATCGAGATTAGTACCAGTATTTGGTGCCGTACCGTTGTTGCCGACAAAATAGGGCAATTTCTGTTCATAGATCTGTCGCGGTGTTTTATTCAAGAATGCCGAATTGAGAACCAGTGAAGCATTGCAAACCTCGGTTTGAGGCGTGGCTCCGAGGTTAACCTCAAGGTTGCTCGACAAAATGTTTCCGAAGATGCCGCATAGGTAGTTACTCTTTCGGAATGCGTCCCAGTTTGCTGGATTGCTCCAGTCAGTGGGTGTGAGCTTACTTAGGTCATACATCATGAGCGAAACCCATGCAGCCGATCTATCAGGACCATTGCCGGTGCCGCCCTTGTATTGCTTACCAATGGCAAAGCCCAAAGCATGCCCGGTTTCGTGGAATGTAGTCCTTACCAACTCGGGATTGATGAAACGGTTGCCGTTCGTCAATTGACATACTTCGAAGATGGCAACAGTGATAACACCGTTTAGGGTGTTAGTTCTTGTAACTCCGCACCGTGCTGTCGCGTCTTGGAAAGCAGAGCCTAAAGTGGCGCCCGCATAGAGATTCCAGTAATCTCTGTCGTAAACGTAGTGATACGTAACTACGGCGTTCTGTAAGACATCGCGAACTTCAGGAATTGTGGCACTGGAGGTCTTCCGGGGAAGCAACTGGATAGCGTTGAAAATGTCGTTCCTGCGTGCAGTGTCGACTGGTTGGGCCACTGGGAAGCAGACTTTGAACCTGGAGCTGCCTGAGAGCGTTCCAGGATATACGCCGTTACCGCTGTAGTCGACGCATGTTGCTGTTTGTGCTTGCGCTGTAGATGGCAATAGGGCATTACCGGCTAATGTTGCAAGTGCTAGTGCGGCAATGCCTAGCAGTTTTGATATTGTTCGTTTCATTTTTTGTGTTTCCTTGGTTTGTTGAAAGGCTATCTATCTCAATTCCAGGCAATGGCAATCATCTCTTCGGCAAAGCCGAACAGAAAAATTGCTGATATTGGGTGCTTGGTTAGCGGTTTGGGTGATTGCCTGGAAGATGGTTGGAGAAAGATAGAACCAACACATTCGCCGAACCATGGCTCCGTATGCTGACTTTGTGAATCATCGCAAAATTGCAACTAACTCATAAAAAAACCGATCTTCGTTATAAGTATGCTGTCTCAACAAAAAATCAAGATTCCAAATCCTAGCGCAGCTTGCTAACCAAAACGGAAGTTAAGCGTCCGTTACCTTGTTTCGGAGTATTCTTGCGACGTAAGGTTGCAATAATGACAACTATTGCTACTGACGAAGTTCAAAGAAACCAAATGTTTTTAACTATAGTCATCAATAACTTTTCAACTTATCCCGTACTTCCATTAGTGCAAAGCCGAGCCAATTTCGCCCTTTCCAGAGCTTGGGATCGCTGGCGCCAGGCGCCGAGGCGACCATACCTATTCCCCAGATTTTGTCCCACATACTTGCTTCAACGAGTATTTTTGGCGCAGTAGCAATCAGCCAATCCGAGAAGCCCTGGTTGTCTGAAAACTTAGCCAGGTTGGCTTTGACGACAATATCAGTAGAGTGTTTTTGCCAGGCTTCAGTCTCGAAATTTTGCACTTTGCGTCCAAATGCTTTTGCTTCTTTCGGTGTTTTGCATTCAAGAATATTTTGCAGCATGCTGTGGTCGTCAAACAGGCGCGCCTTTTCAGCCATCATAAAATGCTCGGCAGTCGGGTATTTGATACCGTCAATTTCAAATTCGGCAGGAAACCACTGACTGAGGCAAGCAGCGGTGATACTGCCATCGGTGGCAGCTTTGTGACCATAGAAGAGTAGGTAATCGAAAGTCTTACCCTGGTCGATTTGGTCAATTAGCCATTCTCTGGAATAACGCATCAAAACAATTTCCCTAGTAGATCAAGCGGCAGGCATTTCAAATTTTTGGCGCAACGAAATAGTAGGCACCTTTACCGCATGCGCTGCATTCATTAGTCCATGCAAAAGATTCTTCGGACATGCGCTCGTGCTCTTCACCTTCACTGGGTGCGCAGTTGAGACAGTAGAATTTTGAATTGGCGAGATGCACGCCAAAATATTTGGCTACCATCGTCAAAGCTGATTCCATCTCGCTCTTCGCTTGCGCCGCGATATTGACTATCGCTTTATCACCGAGCGCTTCTTTGCTTTCCTCGTGCAACTTCAAAGTGTCCTTACACTTAAATGCATGACTGAT
>CALRJJ020000002.1:0-22900 GCA_943367505.1 Flavobacterium psychrophilum
TTTTAAAAACGGTAGAACAGCAGTTCAGTGGCAAAGAATGCAAGATTTGGCTCTCGGGTGTTTCGCAAGAAGATGCCGCCAAAGCAGCTTCACAACTGCGCACCGACAACTTGCTCTGGAGCTTCTCAGTTGAGCCTCACGGTGCAAGCGGCACGTACCTTGTGATTAGCCAGTCCCGATTGGCACAATCAGGTGAAATCGGCGACCACTAAACAATTTTTCCATCATGAAGACCAGCTATCAATCGAGAGCTGGTCTTTGCTTTATCGTGAGGTAAAAGCATGAACAACAAGCTAAAAGCAGGAATCGTCCTCGTCGCTAGCAAAATGCTAGAAGCAGACCCGGACTTTAATCAGTCGGTGATCTTCTTAGCTGTTCTTGATAGTGAGAAAGCCTTCGGATTCAATATCGCAGGCTCCGTTGAAGACGGCTGGTTGAGCAGCGGCGGACCAATGGAAACGCCATTGATTTGGTTGGACAAAGTAAATGAAATCACTGCCAAACATGCAATAGGTGAAAGCGGCTACTACTTTGTACCGATCATCTCTGACGATAAGAGCCCCAGCGAAATGAAACCACTTGCAGACCATTTGCGGGCTACTGCCAATGGAGCTTGTCTTGCTCTCTGCGGCTACGCCGGTTGGACACCAGAACAACTGGAAGATGAGGTCAATGCAGGGTACTGGCAATTGCTAAACATTCACCTCGATGAGCTGCTCTCGGTGTCCACAAACGAACGTTGGAACCACGCCAATGAGCTACTCAATCTTTGACATCACCAATCTTAGTATCAACGAAAACCGTAAGAGAGAAACGCTATGAACCAAACTTGCCATGCCACCAGAATCACCGCCACCAACTTGGCTGTAAAAACCGCCCTTCAATTGGTCGTCTCTAAACCAAACAAATCAGCGATTGCCGACTACTATGGTAAACACAAGGCTTACAGTCAAACCCTCTTAGACCTCGTCTGCGCTTTTCTGGAAGTACCGATCGGCTGGACGCGCATTGCCAAAGTCAAATTGCCAAGCAACTACGACCAAGACGAAGTCAGTGCCATTCTCGCTCTGGCTGGCAGACTCGGTCTCGACGCTCACGTTCGTCAGGCCGACAATGGCCGGAGCGAAAGAGCTGGCTATGGACGTTTCGAAGGCACATGGGATCATCCACTAGAAAAGCTTGATGGCTACGAAGAATGGACTCAAATCGAAATAGACAAATACGTGCATGACTCTCAAGCTAATTCTGGCGCCAGCCAAGAAAATGCTAATTGCACGGCCAGGTTCGTCGATATAGAAGAACTACATGATGCCTTGCAATTAGCCATAAATAGACGTTTTGAATACTGGAAGAGCGAACAGGGCAAGCTAGATATTTTGCGGGCAATACCTTGCAATACCGCCAAAATATCAGAAATTAAAGCCTTAGTCGGTGACATCGATGCCTTTACTAAACTGACGGCAAGCTTTCTGGCAGAATACGAAAGCGGTAATTTCGTAAGGCTTGTGACGCTTCCAGTCACTGAAGGGTCTTATGAAATCTCGGCCACTGCAACAAGTGAAGAAGCACTCTCAGACGAAGCTCGTGAAATTTTGACAATCGGCCGTCTGCTAGGGTTACGTGTCGTTGTACGCAGCGGTAACAACGGTCGTACTTGGCGCGAAGGCTATGGCCGCTTTGAAGGTACCTGGGATCATCCTCTGAACAAACACTCAGACTATCTGGAATGGGTAGAAATGGAAATTAGTGCTTCAGTGAACAAGTAACGATTTATTGGGTTCCATCGTTTGATGGAGCCCTCTTTTTTTTGGTAACTTACTTTTTTCGGCGATTCTGCTACAAGCAATAGTAATAATCTTGATGAGCGATGCGCGACGCTATGAGTGATCAGTGATAATTGAATGCATTGAAGTAGTTCAAGCAAGCGCCCACTTGACTTGCGCGCACTGCTCATCTATTGTGTACTTGCCCGGACTTTTCCCGGGTCGTTCAAACTTACTAGCCCAACAATTAAAACGGACGCTAGCGTTGTCTCAGACAGCGCAAGCTGTGTTCGGCCAATTTAAATTTGGCCGACGGAGGTTTTTATGCACCAAATAATTAGACAATACTGGGTGTCCTGTACTTTGCTGAGCGCAATTACCATTTGCCTTTTTGCACCGCTAACAATGCTCACCCCAGAAGACATTGACCTATACAATAACGATACCATTCCATCAAATCCCGAGCAGTATCAGGCCAAGAAAGCCGAAATTATAGGGAAATTGAATACTCTCGAAAAGCAGTTTGCCAAACAGAATTTCAGTGATGCAAAACTTGTAACACAGCTATTCTTGACCCCGCTAGACGTTTACCCGGGCGTCTGTGGGAATTGGTCTCCTTTGATTGAATATGGGCTCAGCCTTGAACACTATCCCAAGATTGAAAAATGGCTTAGAAACTCTACCTTAACTCAACAATTAATTGCAGACGGCTTCAAATCGTCTGATATCACAATCCGCCGACAGTCTGCCTTTGTATTAAGTGAACTGGGAACAAACCTGGCCGCAAAGGTGCTTTCTCAGACCGGGTTGCGCAGTCGCGATCGGACAATCCGGTTCTTCTCATGCCAGGGCTTAGCCAAAGCCTATGGTGTCAGAAGCGTCTGCGGTGGAGGCTTTGAATGGACTAGTCATGAAAAAGTTGAATATTTTAAGAAAATGAGCGAATTCGTTGATGGTTCACCAGCGCTCTCAAAAGCATGCAAACTGCCAGACCCACGGCCCAAGTCGAAAAATCCTACTAGAGTTTTCTGCATAGGATTTCCCCTTCCCAATCTCCCTGACTCGACGAAAGAGGCAGAATTAATAGTTTGCGGCAGTTTGAAATCTATCCCGAAGTCAAAATCAAAGTCACACGATCGTCTTGCACGCATAGTTGTAGAGCGCATTCTGAAAAATTCAAAGAACCAAGATCTCAAATCAATTGTGGTTTCAACTTACAGCGGTTGGTCTCACAACAAGGGAATCTTTTTCTTAAAGCGTCAGCCAGACGGCAAATACGATTGTCTTAATGGAGCTTATTTGGAAACATTGCCATACGTATCATCGAGCGGAATTCCCAACAATCCAAACCCCAAAGATCTTGAATTGATACTTCTCAAACAAATGGTAGATATTGCCAGTTGCCCCAAATCAAGCCTAAATGTAGGCAGACAGATTGCTTCGGACCCATCATACGATCGTGCAATGACGGCATTCATAAAAAGAGAGATAGCCAAGCACGGTAAAGACTCGGAATTTACTAAAGTAATTTACTCAAGCAATGATTGCTCAGATGCCGACGATGCACGCGCCCGTGCTTATAGCACGCTGATAGCACTACCCAAAACCAAAACAATACCCTTACTGAGAGCCAAACTTGATTCGAATGAGCTTGACGAAACAGCCAAAATTTGGATCGTCAATGCCTTGATTTCACTGGGTGATTATAAAGCCATCAGCGCCATTCAAGACCTGTTACTGTCTGACAAACCATTGTCCTCATCTTCAGACTGGGCAATGTTGTCGTTGTGCCAAACCCTATCTGGAAACAATGACAGCGGCAATCGAATTGAAGTCGAGGACCTAAATGAGAAAACAAAGCAGCTAAGCGCTCTTATGAGTTCTAAGCGAGTAAGAGTAAGACGTGCCTGCGCACAAAACTTGAAACATCTCTATCCTTCACAAGAGCCGCTTGAAAAAGCTCAATTGGATTTAATGCACATAGCTCTTTCTGACCCAGACGAAGAAGTTAGTTTCCAGGCCATTTCCGCACTAGAGCAGATGTGGAGCGATGAAATAGATAGACAATGCACAGAGGAAGAATTTAACTGTCATCAAGAAAAATATATTGAGCGCATTAAACGGTTGGCGTTCATGCATAATCTTGAGCCGGCAAAAGCAAAGTAAATAAAAACCCTGGTTAGCGCAGCTCAGGGAGACTCAATTGCTCTTCCCAAAGCGTGCCAAGAAAATGAGCCATTCACACAGAGTCAGCCCTTGGCTTGGTTCTGCGATAGCGCACGAGCACAAGAACTCGCCTGGATGGCTGTTGCAGCGCTGAGATTAAGGAAAGAATATCAGCCAGTATGGGAGCGGAATGCCCACCCTGCTAGGGTAAAGGTCCAATTCTTACTTCATTCCTTCCTCCAAAACTGAGCTATCCGAAAAGCCTAACAATCAACCCTTCAAATCGTGTTGCCAAACTAGTTCTCTAGTGCGGCCTGTTTGGCACTTAAATATTATTCGGCTGCTCACACAATCTAACCTATAAAATTCTCAAGGAAAAAAGATGAAAATTGTCAATCAAGACAATTCGACCGTACCCACATGCAATGCCAAGCTTATCGCTTGGGTAAACCAAGTAGCTGCTCTTTGCCAACCCGCTAATATTTTATGGTGCGATGGCTCACAGAGCGAATATGACAAGCTTTGCGCTGAGATGACTACTGCCGGTACTCTCACAGCACTCAACCCTGAAAAGCGCCCTGGTAGTTATCTAGCTCGCTCTAGCGAAAACGATGTAGCGCGCGTAGAAGAACGCACCTTCATTTGCTCAGTTAACCAAGAAGATGCCGGACCAACCAACAATTGGCTTGCCCCCGACGAAGCTAAAGCGACCTTAACCAAACTATTCGAAGGCAGCATGGCTGGTCGCACCATGTACGTCATACCCTTCAGCATGGGCCCCCTGGGCTCAGAAATCGCTCACATCGGTGTAGAGATTAGCGATTCACCCTACGTCGTTGTCAGCATGCGCACCATGACTCGCATGGGTAAAGCCGTTCTCGATGTGCTCGGTGCCGACGGTGATTATGTTCCCTGTCTACACTCAGTGGGCGCTCCGCTGGCTGCCGGTGAGAAAGATGTGGCATGGCCCTGCAATGACACCAAATATATTTGCCACTTTCCTGAAACCCGAGAAATCTGGTCTTATGGCTCTGGCTATGGCGGCAATGCTCTTCTCGGCAAAAAGTGCTTTGCTTTGCGCATCGCCTCGACCATGGCCCACAAGCAAAACTGGCTTGCTGAGCACATGTTGATTGTTGGCCTTGAATCACCAGCCGGAGAAAAAATCTATGTCGCCGCGGCTTTTCCTAGCGCTTGCGGCAAGACCAATCTGGCCATGGTGCTACCTCCGGCCGCTTTGAGTGGTTGGAAAGTCACCACCATTGGTGACGACATCGCCTGGATCAAACCTGGTACGGACGGCAAATTCTATGCCATCAATCCAGAAGCCGGACTGTTCGGTGTCGCCCCCGGCACCTCCGAAAAGACCAATCCCAATGCCATGGCTGCTCTTAGTAAAAATTGCATCTTCACCAATGTGGCGCTCACAGCCGAGGGCGACGTCTGGTGGGAAGGCATGACCGAAGAGGCACCGGCTACGGCCATCGACTGGAAAGGACAACCCTGGACTCCTGACTGTGGTCGGCTAGCCGCTCACCCCAATGCCAGATTCACAGCACCAGCGACCAACTGTCCTTCACTTGACCCAGCCTGGGATAACGCCAAAGGTGTGCCAATTGCTGCTTTCCTCTTCGGTGGCCGCAGACCAACCACGGTGCCTCTAGTTACCCAGGCAGCTAGTTGGGAGGATGGTGTCTATTTGGCTGCCACCCTGGGCTCCGAAACCACCGCTGCGGCGGTTGGTGCAGTCGGTCTGGTGCGTCGCGATCCCATGGCGATGAAGCCCTTCTGCGGTTACAACATGGGCGACTATTTCAGCCACTGGTTAAAAACAGGAAAATCGCTGGAAACAGCACCAGCTATCTTTGCCGTCAATTGGTTTCGTCTTGATGCCAACAAGAAGTTCTTATGGCCAGGCTTTAGCGACAACCTCCGGGTGCTCAAATGGGTCTTTGAAAGAGTGACCAATCCCGCTGGTGACAATCACACCAAAGTTGCCCTTGGTCTAGCCCCGCGGCGCCAAGACTTAGATTTGAGCGAACTAGCTCTGAGTGATGAACAATTCGCCCAACTAACCAAAATCGATGCAAATGAGTGGCAGCAGGAAATAGCATCGCAAACTGAATTCTTCGACAGCCTAGGCAGTCACTTACCCACCGAGCTGCTTGCCAGTCAAAAAGCCATTTTAAGCGCCTTTGATAGAGCAGCAGCCACAACTGAGAAATGAAACTTATGAGTGTCAAAACTCCCCGTGCTCCCCCAAAAGGCAAGGCCAGCGCTTTTGCCCGTTTAATTTCTGGCTTTGCACCCACCGTATCGAAAATTACTCAAGTTCTTGCTGACCTAGCCAGCAAAGTAAGACCACTGACAGAACAAGTGACAGCAGTCGAGCTTTACCACTGCACCTGGGAAACAGCATCAAAGCTAGCTTATACCATCACTGATTGGAAAGATTGGAAAACATGGGAACACAAATTTGATGAACAGATAAAAAGCGATGAAGACGCCATCAAGTTCGCTAACGAAATGCTGGCAGCTCTTGGCGATAAGTACGCTATTCTGCTCTCGCCAGCCCAGGTAAAGGCCGAACAAGATCGCGCCAGCGGGCAGTTCACCGGCATCGGTGTGCAGTTCGAGGTCAAGCTCGACTCGTCAGGAAGAGCCATTCTAGCGGAAGACCCTGAAAACGGCTTTATGGTTAAAACTGATGAGAACGGCTACCCGCTTATGCAAGTGGTCAGTGGTCCCGCCCAGCTAGCAGGCATGCAAGATGGTGATGCCATCGTTTCTATAAACGGTGAGACAGCTAAGAACATTACTAGAGGCGGCTTAGTAAACAAACTAAGGTGCAGTGCGGAAACAAAGATTGAAATTGTAATTTTGCGCAATGGCCAAATTCACACTATCAACATTACAGCCGGCACAGTCAACACAGAAGTAGTGACACACCAGCTCCTCAAATCGAGTCTGGGCGAGTCAGTTGGCTATATCCGCCTGGAACATTTCTACAAGCTGGAGACAGCCAACGAAATGATAACAGCGATAAAACAACTAGCGGTGGACAAGCTGATCATTGACCTGCGCTACAACCCAGGTGGAGACATGTATGTACAGCTACAATTGGCCAGCCTATTCATCAAAGATGGCGTGCTCGTCTCGTGCCGCGAGCGCATCAGCAGCAGCAACCACGAGTTAAGCGTTTACTCGCTTAGCCCCAAAGGCCTAAACATTAATGTCAAAGACGAAGCCAGTGGCAAACGTACCAACAAGCTCCATGAGCGCCTGGAAGCCATTGCCGCAGACAGCGAAATAGTCATCCTGGTCAATAGCGAAAGTATGTCAGCTGCCGAAATGTTTACGGCTGCACTGCAAGACAACAAACGAGCTATTGTCGTCGGTGAAACCACCTTCGGCAAAGGAATTGCCCAGGCGGTACTGCTTATGCCCAATGGCACCCAAATGCGCGTCACAAACCAACGCTACTTTACCCCCAACGGCAGATGGCTTGGTGATGGTGGCAACACTGAGGAAAGCTATGGCATTGTGCCAGACCATATCCTCAAGCTCGAAGACAAGCCAGACATAGTTCTTGGTACACCTCACGACAATCAACTAGCCTTTGCCCTAGAGCTTTTAGCAACGTCGGGAAATCAAGCTGATCTATACGACAGCCCCACTGACCACAGCACCTGCGATACCTAAGAGCTATCACAGTGGAATCGACCATAGAAACAACGTCCGCGGAGACAACCTCAATGAACAATGAAGACAAACCTTCTTCAAAGAATCCGATAATGATGCTCATTGAGCTCATTATCAAAGGTGTAATGGGCTTTTTCATGGTCTTTTACTTACTTTGGAAAAACACGGCACGCCCCCTTCAAAAGGAAGTCTACGAAGGCCACTACTGGCACACTGTTACCGGTTCACTAGCAGCATTAGCTGCTGGTGCTGTCACTATTCCATTGCTCTTGCCCTTAACCGGGCCTTTGGCAATACCACTGGGCCTGCTAATTACGGTGCTCACATACAGCCACCTCTTCCCGCTGTTCTACATAATTATCCTCAGGCCGCTAAAGAAAGTTCTGAACAGCCTCTGGACTGCCATAAAGTCTATACTCAAACCCATCGCCCGCTCCATCTGGCGTTTTGTCCGCTGGTGTTGGCAGCGCTTTGCCTCTTTCTGGCAATGGCTTGCTAACAAAGTGATCGACCTTTGGCAGCAGTTGTGGGGCCAAGTAAAACGCTTTTTACGCTATGTCTGGCCACATATTATTTCTCTCTTTCGCTGGCTAGACAATATCATCACAAGCGCCTGGGACTGGCTGCACGAAAAAGCGATACGTTTCATTCGCTTTGCCTGGCCACACATCGTCTCGTTCTACAGATGGCTAGCGAACATCGTCAATACCGTTTGGAACTGGGTTTCTGACCAAGTTGAGCGACTTGCCCGCCTAGCTTGGCCGCATATTGTTGCTTTCTACAACTGGCTAGCGAACATCATCAACACCGTCTGGAACTGGGTTGTTACCAAAGTTCAGCAACTTACTAATTGGCTTTGGCCACGTATCGTTGCTTGTTACAACTGGATAGCGAACATCGTCAATACCGTTTGGAGCTGGGTTGTTACCACAATTAAGCAACTCACTGGTTGGCTTTGGCCACACATTGTCGCTGTCTGGAACTGGCTAGAAAGAATCAGAACTGCCGCGGCCACACTAGCAAAGAAAGCCTGGCACGCCATCAGCAGCCGGTTAGTGGCAATGTGGAATTGGTTAATACCCTTAATCAGTCCGTACATTGAACGCCTGAGCCAATTTGCTGGACGCTTCCTCAAACAACTACTAGTTTGGGCCCAAAGTGTATGGAGCGCCCTAGCACCCATGATCGACTCAGTAAGCGCCTGGTCGAAAGAAATGTGGGATTCGCTCTCACGACTTTTCGCCAGGCTGTCTCATTCCAACAACAAATAAACAGGAAAAGAAGATGACACAAAAATACCAAGTGACTGCAATAACCATGCATGACGGCGAAGTAAGCGAGCTACGTGCCCTGGGCATTCCTATCACCACCACAAATGGTGTTCAGGACCGCACTGAATTCGAAGTCGAATTAACCGTCCAACAGGCAGCTACGGTGCGCACTCACGATGCAGTAATAGCGGTGACTGAGATTTAAATCAGCCCTGCTAAGAACAAACTTTCACGAATGATCGGCTTGCCTAGCCAGCTGGTCATTCGTTTTTCAACACAACAGGAAACAATCATGACCGAAATCAACAATGAGAATAATGGCTCAACCACCGCTCCAGCTCCAAAGAAAATACCAACCTTCGTAAAATGGGCAATCGGCCTCGACATTGCCTGGGCAGCGCTTGTCGCAACTTTTGCAGCGACAGTATTCAACACCGCTGGCGGTGCTGCCGGGGCAACTTCAACGGCTATTAGTCTAGGCACAATTAGTGCCTGGCTGATTGCTTTTGTCATCGGCTTAATGCAAGGTGCTGTGTTCATTGCCGTTCTGTCTGTTTTTGCCTGGGTAGGAATAAACTTGTTTGCAAACACAAAGAAGAGCGAATAGTTCTTCAGGCTAATAGCTAAGAACGGCTAGACTATCTGAAAGCAGAGCGCCAGCGGGAAAGCGCTGCCGCTCTGCATCTACTCGCTGACACTCTGGACAAACTGGCGAGGCATTTTTAAAAAACAAACAGCTACTAGCTTTAGTCGTAGTTGCGGATAAATTTTTATCCTTAGCTACCGACAAGAGCCCAGAGCAAATGAACTATTGACAGCATTCCGACGTTATCTCTATTGTAAGACTAGCGAGGGTGTGACCATGAACCAAGACAGAGAACTAATTGAAATGCTTCAAGGTGAGATGAGAGCCGGCTTTACCATGCTTGCTTCCGCCATTGGCCAAACCAATGCCAAGCTTGACCAAACAAACGTTAAGCTCGATCACACCATTGGCCAACTTGGCCAAACTAACGCCAAGCTAGATCAAACCAACGCTAAGCTTGATCACGCCATTTGTGAATTCCATGAGTTCCGCTCCGAGGTAAATACCAAGCTAAGCGGCATATCTGCTCTGCTGATTTCATCAGAACGCAATGTTGGCCGGCTAGAAAAACGCATAGTTAAACTTGAAGACCGTATGGATCATTTCGAAGACAGACAGAGACCTTCTTCAAACTAGGCTTTAATCAGTCTATATCGATCTCGATCTTGCCAATAGACCGGTCTGCTACAATTTCTTCAAAAAAAAAATTTACTGCTAGTCTCATGGAAATCCATTGCCATGAGACTATTCAGATTTACGGCTAAGCTTTCATCCGAAAGCCCTCTCTAACTGCATGCACCACTCAAAACTAGAGGCGACCTCCTTCTTAGTATGGGCTCACTTGAGTAGATTGTTGTACTTGCTGGCTATGATTGACAGCACCGCTTTGATTGTTAAATTGCACTTGGGTGCTGTCGTTTAAGTGACCAAACTGAGTATTGCCTTGAAACTGGGTAGAGTCATTGAAATGACCTACTTGAGTGTTGCCCTGAAACTGAGCGCTGTCATTGAAGACACCATGTTGCGCAGACTGCTGCCACTGAGCCGAGTCGTTCAAATGACCGAACTGAGTATTACCTTGCACCTGAGTAGAGTCATTGAGATGACCTACTTGAGCATTGCCCTGAAACTGAGCCGAGTCATTCAAATGACCGAACTGAGTATTGCCTTGAACCTGTGTGCTGTCATTGACGACACCATGCTGGGTTGACTGCTGCCATTGAGCCGAATCGTTTAAATGGCCAAACTGAGTATTGCCCTGAAACTGCGTAGAGTCATTGAAATGACCTACTTGAGTATTGCCCTGAAATTGCGTGCTGTCATTGAAGACACCACTTTGTAGATTCAACTGACCCTGAGTAGATAAGTTGAAACGACCTGCTTGGTGACTCCACTGTGCCTGGTCACTGACGTTAAAGCCACCATGCTGAGCCGATTGCTGCCACTGATCCGAGACGTTACCGCCAGCGTATACAGGAGGATTAGCTTGAGCCGAAACAGAAGCCAGAACCAATACTGCTGCGGTGAAGATTGTGGTTGCGATGTTTTGTTTTTTCATGAGGTTGTCTCTTTTTGGGTTTGGTTGACTCCGCTCTACGCCTCCCTGCGCTAAGTTGGGAGGTAAATCTTGCGTCATTCCTTATTAACGCTAAGCCGGTTGCTTGTTTTCTCAGTCGTCGCTTTCAGCAACTGGTTTACCAAGAATGTTTTTAGCGTAGGCGGCGCGCAGCTCTAACGCTATTGGATTAGCCTGCATTTGCTGTGTACATTGCTCAACCATATCGACAGCCTGATTCAAGATTTTGTACCCGACTGCATTTAACTGTTGGTTTTGGGCCAAAACTGCACCGGTCTGCACCAAGTTGGTGGCAGTAGCACAAGTCATTTGTATTACACCTAGAATGCGACAAATCTTGCTCTCATCAGCGTGGGAATACCCTATTCCACCAAAAATAGAATAGAGCGAAATGCCATCGGCATCCCCTGCACAGTCAGCGCTACGAATAGCGTTAGCTTGAGGACCAAAGAGAGTGGTGCTAGTGCTCCTAGAGTTCATGTTCAAACTGCCACCTTGTCCAGCCACATTAGCTTGATTCGGAGCAGCAATATAAGTGGGGGCAGCGATAGCAGTGGGTGCAGCGATCTGTGATTGATGACCAGTTACTTGACCGTTAAGGGCATTGGTATTCTCACTGGTGTTGCTCGGGCTTGCTGGATTTGGATTTCCGGTATAGCCATCTGCCGTAGCGAAGTTAGCGAAGGTGCACAAAGCTGAGGCGAAGATCAAGACGAGCAGGTTTTGTTTCATGGCTTTATTCCAAATTGAATTGCGAAGAAGGTCTCTACTACTGGCGCCACGCCGAAACCACTAAGTGATTGCGAAGATTCCATGTATAAGGGCATTGATAAGGTGTTTGCAGTGATTCCGAAAATTGGTGGCGAACGAGTAGTGATTCAGTTCTAGCGAGAAAGCAGGGCAGGAACCAAGGATTGTAAACAATTGCGCAGCACTACAAAGCCCGCCGCTTCAGGCAAGAAGCTGGTATACAGGGCCGTCGCAGAGCACTATCAGCTTCGAGGTGAGGAGAAATTCAGTTTCAACAGGGCTAGTAAACCGCACGCTGTCTCGCCTGTAGCGCCTCGAAGCGTATGAAAAGTTACAGCCAGCAACAAACAAAATTGATCGGCTCACAAACGAAAAAGGGCCTAGCGCTAGCTAGACCCCATCATTGTAGAAGCATTGAACGTTGACTAATTTACATAGTTATCGTCAGCAGCCATACTTTTCATATCAAATATGACCGAACCTTTAAACGCTTCCACTTCGCCACCATAATCGGCTACAGCTGAACCGTTAAACGCTCTGACTTTAGAACCAGGAAGAGCAAGCACAAAAGAACCATTCATGGCTTGAACATCAGAGCCAGCATGGGCAATCACTTTAGAGCCTTTCTCAGCATCGACTTCTTCACCACTAACGGCATGCACTCTTTGGCCAGCCTTAGCTCTTTTGATAAAATCAGGAATGGCTTCAACCTCGGCCGGAATGTCTCTTGCAGGCGTGCTTTCATCTCTGCTGATCACTTGCTCATCACTGCTCTTGGTCTGACCAGACGACTGCTGTTTCGGTTCTCTGACCAAGAGCCACTGGTCAGGATAAACACGATGGGGCGCTAGCACAAGACTAGGAAACCTATCTCTGTTCAACTCAATAATTTCACGAACTTTGGCCGTGATTGCTCGTCCATCCTTATCGTTTGCACCTTCATCGGCTAAGGCTCTACGAGCTACCGACCACAAACCTTCACCATGGTTAACTATTAAAGTGCGGTCAAGCTTATCAGCGGCACTTTCCCTTTCACCGCCCCCAGCATCAAGCTTTGCAGTAAGACTATGAGGCTGATCAATTTCGTCATAAAATCTGGAGCTAGATGCTTCGTTCTGCTGCTGCTCACTACGAGTCTCAACTTGATGTTCCATTTTTCTGCTCCGCATGTACGCTACTTTCATTGCTTTCGCTGCTATAACTGGCCTGCCGCCAGCAATATATACATATAGTGATCAAACAGATTTGCTCTTTTCGACCAGCCACTTTAAAACAAAGGATCTGAGACACTTGAGAAGATATGCGAAAACGCAATCAGGGCAATAGTTTCCGCCCCAGATTTTTTTTGGGAATAGTCCCACTGTCGGCGCAATCACTGCTCAAGGCCGGCTACAGCATCACTATCACTGTCTCGCAAACAAAAAGCAAAAGCGTCCCATATTACTACTCACTCAATTGTCGATAGTGGTAAAGCACTATTTAAGCCTTTCTTAATTGCCAGCTGGCTGAAATAGCTACTTCTGCCCTGCTAGTTATCAACCGTACCAACAAAAACTCTTCACCAAATACTCGGCAATTTAATTCCCAGCAAAACAACAAACTATCGGCGAAACCCATTTTCCAAAATGCTACCCCTTTTATTCGGTAGCGGCGACATGCTGCCTCCGCTCCGCTTCTAGCAGCTTCTGCTGCTCAACCCATCTGGATAATCAAATGACCAAAAACATTGCCATCAGTGCCATCCCCGATGCACAACTGCAATTCATACTCTCTGACGAGGCACTGACATTTCTAGCGGCCCTGCACAAGAACTTTCACAAGCGTCAAGCTGAACTAATTGCCAATCGTCGCAAGCGTCAAAGAAAACTAGACAAAGGACAGTTACCTCGATTTAAAAGCAAACAACCGTGGTCCGATCAACAAGACTGGCAAGTTGCTAGTTGTCCAGCCGATCTAGAACAAAGACTGGTTGAAATCACTGGCCCTGTCGACGCCAAAATGATCATCAATGCCCTTAACTCAGCGCCTGGTGCCGATGTATTCATGGCCGACTTTGAAGATAGTTCGAGCCCTACCTGGTTGAACATGGTTTCTGGCCAGGCCAATCTCTATCATGCTGTCAGACGAACCCTAGAATTTAGCGCATCTCCTGGTAAAACTTATAAGCTCAACGATACCCTGGCCACCTTAATCGTTAGACCACGCGGTCTGCACTTGTCTGAGAAACATCTTTTGATCAAAGACGAGCCCATTCCCGCTAGTCTCTTTGACTTTGGTCTGTTCTTCTTCCATAACGCTCAAGCACTAATTGATCGCGGCAGCGCGCCATACTTCTATCTTCCAAAACTAGAAAGTTATCACGAAGCTCGCTACTGGAATGACGTCTTCAAATTTGCCCAAGACTATATGGGTATACCCCGCGGCACCATCAGAGCAACTGTCTTAATTGAAACAATCATGGCAGCCTTTCAAATGGAAGAAATTCTCTTTGAACTAAAAGAGCACGCTGCCGGCTTAAATGCGGGGAGATGGGACTACATCTTCAGCTTCATCAAGCGATTAAAAAGCCATAGCGATATGGTGTTACCCGATCGCTCACTGATCACCATGGATGTTCCCTTCATGAAGGCTTACTGTCAACGCCTGGTAGAGATCTGCCATCGTCGCGGCGCTCATGCAATGGGTGGAATGTCGGCCTTTATACCCAATAAGAATGACCCCACTGTAACAGCTCAGGCCTTAGACAAAGTAAAACGCGACAAAGCCCGAGAAGTAGCCCTGGGCTTTGATGGTACCTGGGTGGCACATCCCGATCTGATCGCAGTGGCAAAACAAGAATTTGTCTCGGTATTACAGGATAAGGCCAATCAAAAAGGTAAGGGCTTTGCCAGCAATAGCTGCGGTTGTAGCAACTTCCAAGCCGAGGAGACAAGCGCCGAGAGCCTAACCTCCCTGGAAGATATTCCCACCACTGTCACTGAAAATGGCATCCGCAACAACATCAATGTCACCCTGCAATACATAGCCGCCTGGCTTATGGGCCGCGGCGCTGTGGCTATTCACAACTTAATGGAAGATGCCGCCACCGCCGAAATATCGCGAGCACAGTTGTGGCAATGGCTCAATCATGACACCGAGCTTGAAGATGGTCGCACATTTAACCGTGATCTTTACAGCACCTTCCTGACAGAGGAACTAAATGCCCTTCTAGAAGGAGCCTCGCCGCTCCTACAAGCCCGCTTAATGCAGGCCGAGGGCGTATTAAACCAGGTAGTGCTGAAAAAGCGCTTTGAAGAGTTTTTAACGCTCGTAGCTTACGAAGTGCTACTCACCAACGAAACAGAGCAAGCTGAAATCGCAGCTCAAGACAATCCCATTAACCAAACACAATCAGGTACGCAAATGACCACACAAAACACTGCTAACGCGAATAAAGTCCCCGTTGAAGGATCAGTTGACGGAAACCCTCTGATTCTCACTATTGACGAACCAGTAGTTGAAAAAGCTGCTCAAAATGCTGGCGCTGAACCTACAATCACATTCGGTGGTTGCATCCCTCAAAATGCCATGGCCCGCCGCTGGGAGGGTATTCAACGTCCATACTCTGATGAAGACGTAATGCGCTTGCGGCCAACCGTAAATGCAGATGCCACCATAGCTCGTCATGGTGCCATCAAATTGTGGAAGATGTTGAGAAATGGAGAGCAAGTTATTGCTCTTGGCGCATTAAACGGCTCGCAGGCCGTACAAATGGCTAAAGCCGGTTTAAAAGCAATCTACTTGAGCGGCTGGCAAGTAGCTGCTGACGCCAACTTAGCTGGTCACACTTATCCTGACCAAAGTCTCTACCCATCCAACAGCGTGCCTGCTGTAGTGCGTCGCTTAAACAATGCCCTGGCTCGTCATGACCAGATCTTGAAACTAGAAGGCAAATCTGGTGCGGATGCTTATTTGCCCATCGTAGCCGACGCCGAAGCTGGTTTTGGTGGCCCACTGCAAGCCTATGAACTAATGAAAATGATGATCGAAGCTGGCGCCTCCGGTGTGCACTTTGAAGACCAACTAGCAGCTGAGAAAAAATGCGGTCACATGGGCGGTAAAGTGCTGGTACCAACTTCCCAATTCATCAATACTCTAGCTTCTGCGCGCATGGCCGCCGATGTCTTGGATGTTCCGACAATCATCATTGCTCGCACCGATGCCCTTGACGCCACCCTCCTAACCTCTGATATCGACCCTCGTGACCACGCCTTCTTAAGCGGTGAACGCACTGCCAGAGGTATGGTCAAAGATGCGACTACTGGTCAAATGGTAGAAAGCGATGTAGTCCTAAAAGGCGAACGCACCACCGAAGGCTACTTCCGCGTCAAAGGCGGTATCGAATCGGTGATAGCTCGCGGCTTGGCTTATGCCCCTTATGCTGATGTAATCTGGTACGAATGTTCTCGCCCGAACTTAGCAGAAGCGAAACGCTTTGCAGACGCAATTCATGCGCAGTTCCCCGGCAAAATCTTGGCCTATAACTGCTCTCCGTCCTTTCACTGGAAGGACTATTTGGACGACGGCACCATTGCCACTTTCATGGATGAGTTAGGCAAAATGGGCTACTTGTTCGACTTCATTACCTTGGCTGGCTGGCACTCAATCAACCTGAGCATGTTCAAATTGGCCAGCGAATACGCTGCCGAAGGCATGCCGGCCTATGTGCGTCTGCAAGAAGAAGAATTTGCCATGGTAAACCAAGGTTATACCGCAGTGAAACACCAGGCCGAAGTTGGCGCCGGCTGGTTCGACAATTTGTTGATGACCATCACCGGTGGCACTTCTTCTACAGCAGCACTAAAAGGCTCAACTGAAGAAGGACAATTTCACGGTGAAAAAAGCCAATAAACCGTAACTGAAAATCCCAGCACATCAGGCAGGGAAGCCGATGTACTCAATAGCAGAAGGAAGATATATGTCAGCAAAATTAAAGATGGTTCTAGTCGTTCGCAACGACCTGAACATGCGCAAAGGCAAAGTTGGAGCGCAAACCGGCCATGCCGTGCAAGAAGCCATACTTGATCGCTCAGGACCTGGCCCTAATCCTATTCCCAGGCTCAAAACTGATGAATTAACCAGGCAATGGCTCAATGCCAATTATCCAAAGTCGGTTGTACGAGTAGACAGCGAAGCTGAACTGCTCGAAATATACGACAAGGCTTCTAAGGCTGGCTTAAACACCCACTTAGTACAAGATCTAGGCACCACAGAGTTTCATGGTCAACTGACCTACACCGTCTTAGCTGTGGGGCCAGACTGGAACGATCGCTTAGATCCAATCACGGGGCATCTCAAGCTCTTATAGAACAATCAGCTCAGGAGAGCAATGCAAGCGTTTAAAAAGTTCTTCTTCGACACGGCAATTCCATATTTGATTTGGTTTGGAATTATCATTTTCGCGTGCTGGCTAGAGTTTTCAGGCTACCACCGCGATAGCACACCAACAAGAAACACGGGGCAGGTCTGTACCAAATAGAAACGGTCTTTGCCTCAGACTGTCGCCACCGCAGCAACTTAAAAACCACCAAATTCAACCCAACCGAGCAGACTAATGAACCAAAACCAAAGAGACACCATCAACAGCACCAACGCCAGCCGCTTCCAAAGAGATTTACAAGAGCAAATCACAATGATAGAACTGTTTCAACGGCTCTTCACAGATCTAAGCGCTGAACCGGACAACGAAAACTTATCATGGCTGGCCGCCGCACTCTTCTCATCCAATGCCGCTCGAACTCTAGCTAAAGACTGCTTGGCCATGATCGCCGCCGAACACTATGACGTAGCAGATGAGACTTTCAACCTGGTGATTGAGCAATACCAAAGATTCTCGGGGCTGATGGACAACCACAAAAGCAAGGCACCTTTAGTCGCCCCTACAAGTGCAGCTGACTTGCTTGCTCTTGAGCAACAATTGAGCCAAATCAACACCGAACTTGCAAGTTGGCACAGTGACCAACCGGCCATTAAGGCCCTGATGCTGGCGCTAGAAAATGCCGTAACCCAAGCCAAAGAAAGCGTACTGATCGGCCAAGGTCATCCCGAACTGATGTTCACAGACAGCAAAATTGAAGCAGTTACCCAATCATTGATCGGCCAGATCAGGGGCAGCGATGCATCAATTACTGAGGCAACGGCCAGAGAAATGGTTGACCAGGTACTGGGCACCACCATTGAAGAGAAACGAACTTTCTTAGTAAACGACAGCAATACAAACGGCATGGTGCAGTCTGCTAATGTCCAAGCTGGAGGCGCTCTATCAGCAGTGGAGGAAGTAGCATTGGCACAATCGCTAGCCAGCATTCTCCGCAATCTTGTACAGCAAAGCAGTGCCAAAGCCACTTCAGTAGGCACCGAGAGTCTGGACCCCATCGACTTGATGCTCCTAGGGGCCGAAGCCAATATGGGCAAGCCAATTCACCTCGAACAGGACGGCCTGCTAAACAAATAGAGCGAAGAACGGCTCCAGACCATACTTCAACAAAAATAAATAGGAGGCCAGATTGGAACTCTATGATGCTACCCCCGAGCTAATCATTGTCGGCATTGCCATTGAAATGCCTGCCAGTGGTCGCCCTTACATCTCACTGCCAAAGCAATTAGCTGATGAGCAAAATAACCAACAAGAACTGAGATTCACTCTCACAGATGGCTCAATTGCCAGCCCCAATCGTTTTTCTTGCGGCAGACTATTAGACGCAGTTCTCTTGAGTGAGAACGGACAGCTGCAGCTAGAGCAAGACAACTCAGACACAGAGGCAGTCTTAATCAGATTCAAATACGGTGAGCGGCTCAATGACAAAACCGCTTCACTCAATTTAGAAACAGCAGGGCAAGCCAATTTACTGGTTGAAACCAGCTGGAATGAAGAGCACTTTGAACGGCATCCAGAAGACTGCCGGGCATACTACACCAGGCACAAAGGCGCTTTACTGAAGCTTCTGCCCGACACCAGTGTTAAGCTCAGTCGCGTTCGCACAGGCCAAGGCTACGAGCACTTCTGGCAACGATTTATTCCGGGCAGCAAGCCCATTGCCACCATCATCAAAGAACCGATTGGTTCAATTTGTTTTGATGGTGCGCGAGTCTTTTGGCGGCAGAAGTCAGCTGGAAACACTAGTAAGATCTAGCTGCATAGATTTTCGCCAAGACAGCCAAGACATTTAGCCTCTGGCGCACCCTAACTAGGGTGGGGGGAATTCCTCTCACCCTTCTTTTGGCTTGTCGAGCTGTGCTCTATTTTGTAGAGCGTTGGTTTATCGAATTCATTTTTTTGACACTTCTAATAGACCGGTCCACTATCAATCAAAAAAAAAGAAAAAAGTAAAACAAAAAATTTGTGCTGAACGCACTAAATCTACAAAGTGAAACACGGGGGCGTCCATGCCCCTGTGATCTCAAATCATTTGTTCCGGGTGAGCCAGAACCAAATCCAGAAAGTAATCGCCTGTCCAGACCACAAGCTATAAAATATCCTGGCCTGCCGCGAAAAACTACTCAAAATCTCGTTTAATTCGTAAAACCCATCCAAATCAAACATCCAAAAAGCCAACTGCATAACTAATGCAGAGCCTGTATCAAATGCCCATATCAAGGCAATAATCACAACGGCTATTCTTACGAATCGTGACTTAGTTTTCGTGCTTGCAAGGCTGAATAAGACACCGGCAACAAATGCCAAAACAAATTTGACGACAATTGCAGTTTCCATTTTGTTTTCTCAAAAAAACACCAGCCGCGTCGCAGCGTGATAGATGCAGCGCCATTGGCCATGTAAAAGATGCCACCACAAGACCTGCAGCGGCTGTTTGAGTCTTTAGTAAAAGCTTTTAGACTGAAGACTCTTGGTTGAACCAAGCAGCGCGCTGTTCATCAAGTTGGTCGCGCCTTTGCTTGATATGTTCCTTCTTACTACTCAACTCACGTTCTAGTCGCCCGACCGACTCTTCATACTTGCTATGCAGTTCAACCTCCTCATGCACCATTTCCCCCATATCAGCTTCAAAATCTGCAGCCGTCGGTTCTACCAAAGCCTGCTTTGAGATCTTTTCTAGGACATTATTGACCTCATCAGTTAAGGCAAGCAGCTCTTCATTGCTATCAACAGAGTGTGCTTGTTGAGCAAGCGAACTATAATCAGTCCAAGCTTCAGCTAATAGCTCACGCAAAGCCGGTGGCATGTACTTGCCCTTAAAAGAATTGTGCGTAGCAACGACAGAATCCCGAATTTTCGTAGCTTCTGCTTCAGCCAGAGAGTATCGGTTCCACTTTTTCTTCGAGATTGCAGAAGCAATCCACCAGCTCAGCGCCGCAAAAACAACAGTTATTGCAAGACCAATTAAAAACTGGGAGAAGTGAGTCAATGTTTCAGTAGTTTCCATTTGTAGCTCCTCAAATGAAGCCAGGGTTAATATGGCTCATGCAAAGGTCAGTAGTGCCAGCGATATAGTGCAGATCGAATTCTTTAAGGCACTTACGACAAATGCCTTTATTCTCAGCCGGTTCAATCACACTAATGAATCCAATGACGAACTCTACGGGCTCCGATTCTTCGGCACCATCCAAGCGCGAAGCGTTTGCGGCAGCTAGTTCATTCGCCTGCGTAACAAGCCACTGTGAGCCGCTTTGGATAAATTCCTGCAATTCCGCAGTCTCATCAATATCAAGGTAATCGTCCATCGCCGCAAAACAGTTTGAAAGTAATTCGCCTTCATCTGCGGTTGAATTTTGCTCTACGTCGCTAGTAAGTACCTCCATAAAGGCTTCTAAGGCTTCACCGGGAGTCTTTTTGCCCGCCTTCAATTGCTTTCTTGCTTCCAGTTTGTGAGTGACACCAAGAATGTCGACGGAAGCGACAAACTGCAGATTGCGGCCACGTTTGATGACAGTAACACCGACTACAACTGGTTTGTTGATTTGATTTTTATTGCTCATATTATTCTCTCTTTAAAATTGACTATGGGTTAATTTTGAATGGCATCAACGCCGGCCTTCAGCGACCTTAACAGGAGCACTAGTGGCTTCCCCGACAAAGGCACCGTTAAGCACTTCGTTGCTCACACAAGGCCCCTTACAGACCTGCGCATTGAGCTGCACAACCTTGCCAAACAGGCGTTGACTGCGCTCTTCAGCATCTTCAGCAATTGGCTGAGCAAGCTGAAGCGCAACTGATTCTTCAGCACTCTTCGCTGTCGAATTCATAATAAAATCCTCGCAACGCCCGATGCCAGAACCACTTCTGCTCCAACACCAGGTCAATAACTAAACCTGCTACCACATCCTTGTGGTAGCGAATATTATTTAATTTCGATCAGAGAAACTATTAGCAGCCAATCAGCTTAGCTTCAATCATGCCGATACCAGCTTGCTTAGCGGCAATAACGCGATGACGTCCGTCTTCAACATTGTAGCCGCCATCATAGCGAGGACGCAGTACAACCCGCACCATATCCTCACCATATTCATAGGCTTGGCGATGACGTTCAATCTGAGCGCCATCACGAGCCAATAGCTTCGCCACCACGGCATCAGTCATAAAGACATCAGCTAAAGGCACGACAACAACATCATCGTCGCCTTTGTCACTTTGTTTGCATTGATCAAAATCTGCCTTGCGGCGTTCACGAAACTTGCCCATAAGAACCTCCCGAATGGAGATCCTGGTGCAAGCCAAGGCAGGGCCCAGCATACCGGTAGCAAGAAAATGGCCGTGAAACCATTAACCATCAAACCCCTCTACATCACCACCATGGTGAAGTGCCCACCAGGACCTACATTCTCTGGATATACGTCATGTCGTTCTCCTTAGGTTGTGGTTAAAAATCCGCAAATTTGCTTGCGGCCCAAATTTAGGCTATTAGCTCAACGCGTGGTTCCTAGCTCCAGCCAAGCACATACAGTATGCGGTAGAAAGCCTCACGTAAGAGCGCAAAAACACCGCCAAGCAAACCTTTGGTTTGATGAGGCATAAGCACCGCCATGATCAAGAAAAAGATGACCAAGCTAGAAAACCAACGAGTAACTCGATAAAACACTTGCCGAACTACTAAAGCAAGCACCAGTAAAACCAGTATAGCCACTGGATCTATGTACATAAATTCTCCAAACAGATTGAGGGGTTGCAAGCAACCCAAAAGCGAAAACGGCTATGTTTAACCGTAGTGAGCAGCAGTAATCGCGCCACCTTCGTCCAGCTTCAGTTGAAGCAGCAGACGCTTGCCTCGACTATTGCGGTGATGACCAGGCACTTCAAAATGAATGCGATTGGTCCGAAATTGAGAAACACCAAGAGCGCCTTGTAGCACTTCAGTAATGCCAGAACGAAAGTCACCTTCAGCCAGGCGAGCTCGAACCAGTGACAAGTTAGGCAGACCAAGGTCGTGGGGATGAAACTCAAGGCCGTGCAACTCAGGCAGACTATCTTGGCACTCAGCAATTTCTATAGCGGTCACAGCAGCCAGTTCTTGCTCAATGATTTGGCGGCGCGAAGGGAAAACATCTTCTCTGCATCTGCCTTTCTCGTAGCCACCAAAGCGACCATGCAGAATTTTTGAACGACCGTTGTTTAATGAAATGATAGTTTTCATCGTAATTTCTCTCTAGATAAGTTGATTCGTTGACTACCAAAGCAGGCAGCCAAGCCAGGTCTCTACAAGGTTTTTCTAAACAGCCAGCTTAATGCTCAACCGTTGTTTCTCATTGCGCCGAATACTCGCCACTGTGGCAACATGACCCACCCGCTCTTCTGCACATTGCTTGCTATCCCGAGCCAAGAGCTCAAAATTCTCTGCGCTCAGACGACTGCTGTGGATATAAGCGGACACACCCTTAGCGCAAGCAGGTGCCAAAAGACGAACAGCAACGCCGTCTTCGGACGAGCTCACTACAAAAAACTCAACTACAGCTCCCCGCACCAGTCCCATCTCGGCGTTGTATTCCAACGCTTTGATTTCGCTAGCTATTGGTCTTCTCGAAGCTGTACCAACAATTACTTCCATAACATCGCCAATATTTAAGGCGTCATAGCGCTGAAATCGTTCATCGC
>CALRJJ020000003.1:0-22801 GCA_943367505.1 Flavobacterium psychrophilum
TGATTGTTCTTTCGTTGATCATGGTAAAGTTCCGGGATCAGCCGTTCTACTATATTTGCGACCTTGGTACTGAGGCTCTGAGAGACGGACAATTTTCGCGCTCGTGCCAGTTGCGGCATCTGGCCTTATACTATGCACGTGCAGTGGGGCTGGGGCCCTATTACATAGCCGATATAGCCTTCAATCTTGCTAATGTCTATCACAATCGGGGAGACCTCAAGAGAGCTAGAGAATTTTGCTTTCTTGCTCTGCGGACAGAGATTGGCCTTAAAAAGCATCTTGAGACTACACGGCTGCTTGCTGAAATTTACGATGAGCAAGGCCGGACCAGAGAATCTGAGTTGCTTTTTGAGGAAATCGTAGTTTGGCACGGTACTGGTATCGACGAGGAATGTGGTCGCAATTTTACTAGCGATTTGAATAATCTTGCTGGTGTCTATATCAGGCATGGTAAGTATGAAAAGGCACGAGAGACCTTGCTGCGGCTGGTTGAAATAGACTTAAAACGCGCGGATGAGATTAGCAGCAGACTTCATCGAGATCTTAGTCGCCTTGCTTATGTTGATGAGCGGTCCCATTCAGACGTTTCTACGGTGGCATCTCTGTGGTCCGCAACTCATCACAAACTACTTATGACCGAGCAAGAAATTGCTATAGCAGAGAGCTTTGCCGAGGCACACAAATACCTGAACGATAGTAATGGAAAAGGTAAGCTAGAGGAAGCCTACAAACCACTGTGGCAGTTATTTGATAAGGCCCCTGCAACTAGCGAGTCACTTAATTTTCTGCGGCAGCAAGCTTATATCTTGAATGATGAAGGACGCTTGAAAGAGGCTGAGTATGTGCTGCGTAATCACTACAAAAGAATTTTGCTACACACACCAAATGACTTTGGCGCACGTGCTGATTCGCGCTTCAATCTTGCTACTTCCCTGAGAAGGCAAGGCCGATTTGCTGAATCTGTGCCGATACAAGCCCAGGCCGAAATTTATTACAGCAAAGCGAATGAGAATAGATAGTTACTATGGTTGGTAGTAATTGCAGTCAAAGAAAATTAAATTGAAGGTGAAACCGGCTTGGCTATTGACCATGTCGGTTTCACTTCCAAAATCTGACAAAAAATAAGCAGAAAAATCACTGGCGCTAAAATCACTGACGCTTAAGGAATTGCTGCAGGCCCAGCGGGTTGTCGGTGATGATGCCATCAACTTTCATCGCCAGAAGTGCAGCCCATTGCTCCTCGCTATTGGCTGTCCAGACATTGACCTTAAGACCGGCTTTGTGAGCGGCTGCAACCAGATCGGCATTGACTTGCAACAGACTGGGATGCCAGGCAACAGCACCACGTCTGACACAATAACCAATTTGGTCCAGCACCAGGCTATCCGGCCAGGCCAGTGGTTTAGCCTTGAACGGCAATGAAATAGGGCGCATATTCAGGGCAATGTTGTGAGCAAATTTGCGCATCAAAATTGCTTGCTTGATGTTCGGCAGCTTCTTCTTCAGCCTGCTCAAAAGACGCTGGTCAAACGAGCTAAGCAGAAGCTTCTCAGCGGGATAGTCGACGAGCATGGCAGCCAAGTCATCTTCAATGCCAGGGTAGCAATCCGGCAGAGTTTTGACCTCGATGTTCAACAGCACTTTGCCATTGATGAGAGCAAGAACTTCGCTCAGCAAGGGAATCCGCTCTCCAGCAAACTCGGCAAGTCCGGCCGAGGCATCAAGCTGACGAATTTGCTCGTAAGACAAATCTTGAATCTGGCCGTGGCTGGTGGTCATCTCGCTGAGATCGCTATAGTGAGCCACTACAAGCTCACCAGTGGCACAGCGTCTGACATCAAGCTCTATGCCATCCACACCAATCGCCAGGGCATTACTGAAGGCTGCCAGTGTGTTTTCAGGTACAGATGTGCGCCCACCGCGGTGAGCTATTACTTTGGTTGGAAAAGACATTGGTTATCTCCACTCCGATTTTAAATAAGATAAAAAAAGACTGGTTCCCCACCAGAAGTGCATGGGGAACCAGTCAATCAGAGGGTTACGTAAAAGCTGCTAGCAAGCCAGCAGCTTTGCATGAAGCGTTATTTGAAGCGCTTCGTCAGCGGGTTGAGCGAACTCTCCACCATTTGGCGATTCTGAACCTTGGCCAGGGCGGCGGCGATAGTGGCGCGGGTCTGGGGGTCGGCTTCGTTCGCCACGGCGTACTTCAGGCGCTCTTCGATGACGGTCGGCGAGTCGATGCCGGGTTCCTTGCTGTCGAGTTGCTGTACGGCAATCTCACCGAGACGCTTTGCACTCTGGGCTCTCTCTTGCGGGTTAGTGCTCTGCGTGAGCTGCAAGTTGAGGCCGACCATCTCGCTCTTGCTGATTGGCGCTCCGGTCTGGAAGCTGAGGGACAGGTCGTTGCTGCGCAATACCAGCATGCTGGCAATCAGCATGATCAGTAAGACGGCTGAGACAGCGAGCACGCTTGTGGGTACTGCGACCTTTGGGGTTTGCTGTTCTTGCATATGACTCTCTTTGGTTTTTGGAGGTGCTAGAAGTTCGAACTAATTTCCAACTGGCAGTCCAGTCGGGAGTTCGAAGCGAAAAAACTACTCATTACACCAGGGCGCACCTCTGATACCCATGACCACGGGAAAGAAATTTTCTGGAATTGCTCAGTGCTTGTTGTTTTTGGTCTGAAGATTTTTCGCGTGGTGTGTAATTGGTTTTGAGTAGCAGGCGCAGCCTAACCGTTGGCCAGTTAGGTAATCAAGAACCGTTAAGTAATGCGATCTTAAACAGGGCTAAACTAGCCGCGACGGCGTGTGGTCCGCTTATTTTTGGGTGATGGCGGAGCGCTGCCAGCGCCCGAAAACGCTGTGGTGGCATTCATTCCACCAACATCGATAAGGCTTGCCATGTTATCCATTTCGGGAGTTAACCTGCAGGTCAATTCCAGCGAAAAGGGTCTTACTTCTTTCTGCTTACCTGAAACTTTGACGATTTCCTTACCGGTTACTCTAAAAGTAACTGGGTCTTTTTCAAGGGGTGTGAGAGCTCGCACATTCAATATTTGCACCTCGTTGCTCAGGTGGGCAATCTGGGCGTCATCGATGGCCTTGAGCACGTCGATAGTTGAGTCTGGCAGTATCTTGCGGGCTTGGAGCTTTTCTAGGGCCGAGGTGTGCACTTCACCATGCATCAATTGGTTGACTGATTCTTGTAGGGTGGCTGGATTGCGGTCGAGCAGGTGCTTGGTCACTTCTCTGCTGAACTTATCAAGAGTTTCTTCCCGCGCCTTTTTCTTGGCCTCTGGGCTCATGGCGCATCCGCTAATGCTTGAAACAAGGGCGATCAAGCTTATGGTCGTTGCTAAAAAACTAGTCAGAAGAGGCTTCCGGGTCATCGGTTTCCGTTCTTGCGGGGTAAAAACAAATCTTACTTCTAATTCCCCGCTTGCAACCCCTTTCAAACTGGCTATGGTATTGATGTTTAACATGTGCAACGATAAAGGATAGTACTTTGGGGCAAAATTGAAGACTAATCGATTGTCGGCTTTCACCGTTTCGATTAGCCTTCAAGGCAGAGTTAAAAAAGGGGTGTAAGAAATTCTGCCAGTTTTTCTTACACCTTAAGACCAATCACTTGGCCATTCCTTTCGCAGATTACTCAGTCAGGTCTGACTTGAGAATTTCGTCCGACGAGAGGTCATCCGGCAGGTCTGCCATGAGCTTGTTGCGCGGGGGCTGAAGCGGAGTGCTGCAAGCAGCACAGACGTTCTTTGCCACACTGCAGGGCCCGCAGTACTTGAATGCCCTGCTGTAGGTTGCGTTGCCGCACCCTGAGCATTTGCCATGACCAGTGCTGAACGATTTGAGAGAACATTTCGTGCAAAGCATGATGGCTCCAATTCAATATTCAGGAGCTTGCCGTTAGCGCTTGATGGCCTTGAGGATGATCTTCTCATCCGTGAAGGTGACAGCGCGGTCGTCGGCGTACTCAATCAAGAAGGCCTGGCGTGCCCATTTCGGAGCAGCCAGCAAGAAAATGCTCAGCTTTGCCAGCTCGTCGGCGGTCAGTTCGGAGCGTCCAATCCAATCGGCGATGTCGTGCTTCTTGCGATAGTCGCGGGTGCGAGTGACGTTGAAGCCGGCGGCACGAACCATCTCTCGCCACTCACGATTGGTGTACGAGCGCACGTGGGTGCGGTCGCGCAGCTTCTCCAGAGTGTTGATGAAACGGTCCAGGCGCGCTGCCTGAGGGGCGATGTTGTCTTCGATCAGAAGCACACCGCCCTTCTTCAGTACGCGCGCCATCTCCGCCACCGCCTTCTCGATGTTGAGAAAGTGGTGGGGAGCGATGCGGCAGGTGACGGCGTCGAAAGTCTCGTCGGCAAAAGCCAACGCTTCGACGTCGGTGAGCACAGTGCTGACGTTGGTCAGCCCTTTGGCAGCAAAAACCTTGGTGGCGGCGGTGAGCATGCCTTGCGACAAGTCGCTGGCAATCACCGAGGTGACGTGCGGTGCCACGAGAGCAGCCATATGACCGCCGCCGGTGGCAATATCAAGCACGTTCCAGTCGGCCTGGGGCTTGAGCAGGTCAAGAACGATAGCCAGGTCGTCACTCTGGGCATGGCCCGGGTTGGTGGCGTACGATTCGGCATGCTTGCCAAAGCGTTCAGAGACCTCTCGCTTGCGTTCGAGGTCGCTGCCAGGAGCTGTTTGGGTTTCGTCTTGCGCAGTTTTCGAGTTCACGTCTTTTCCTTATTGTGGTCAGGGCTAGCTGCCCTCTTATTTATTTTCTTTTCCCTCATCTTCTGCTTTCTGACCACGAACCGCTTTCAGCGTCGGCATCAGAAGGAAGCAGAGCAGAGTGAAAACTCCTGACACTATGATAAGCGGTGTCAGATTGCGGTCAAACCAGTGCACGAACATCCAGGCACCGGCGATGGCCGACAGCTGGGCAAAGCCATTGTTGACCGACATCAGTGCGGCGAAGGTAAAACCTTCGGCATTGGGCGGGCACGAACGACCTGCCAGCGACAGGGTGGTGAGCGAAGCAATTGCTCCGGCAATGCCGAAGACGAAGCTGAGCGTGCCCATCAAGAAAGCGCTGTACGGGGTGAGGGTGACAACGCTGAGATAGGCGAAGGTGCCAATGGCGCCGCTTGCGATGGCGAAGATCAGCTGATAGTTGAGCGTGCGCTTGGTGAACCACTTGCCGTACATCCAGGCACCGATCAACGAACCGATTGAGCCCAGCGCGCCCAGCTGACCAATGAAGGTCTGGGAGAACTTGAGGGTGTCGGTCATGTGGTAGTACATGGGTGTGCCGAAGCTGGGGCTGAAGTTCCAGAACGCCAGGAACAGCACCGCTGCCCACAGAGTCTTGGACGTGAAAGCCTGCTTCAAGCCGCTGGTAGTGGCCTTGAGCTGCTCAAGGTTCATTTTCGCCTTGTCTTCTTTGACGATCAGCCAGCTGGCTACTGCCACTGTTGCTGGTGCAAACATGGTGATCATGGCGGCGATGTGCAGACCCGTTCCCGGATCCGACATGCTGGCCAACCAGCCACCCGCCAGCGATGTGGCGATTTGTGCGGCGTAGAACCAGAACCACTGCACTGACTGAAATTTGCCGACCATGTTGAACTTCTGGCCGTTCTCGACCATCAGGGCGTCAACGATGACGTCTGAGGCCGCAGTGCCGAAAGCCGTGAGCAGCAGGGCGAAGACAATCTTGGACGGCTCATCCAGACCAGTCAACCAGAAGAATGCTCCGGCTGAAATGACATTGAGGAGGAGCAGCCATGACTTGCGCCGATAGCCGAACAGTGGGATGAAGTCGCTGACCAGACCATACAGTGGTTTGATGATCCAGGGCAAGGTGAGCACAGCCAGATAGCTGGTCGACTGTGCTTCGTCGAAGTGCAGCACTTCCTTCATGTAGAAACTCAGAGGTTGGCTGATCAAGCCTGACGCCTGGGCAAGACCCTGGGCGAAGTAGACCAAGCCGAACATGAATACGAGTTTTTTTACGTATGAGTCGTTAGACCCTCCGTTATTGGGGTTGGGAGCCATTTTTATGGTTCTCCATTCTAAATTTGACCGAGGCTGACCGAAGGGCTAGAGAGCCTGGGTATGCCTCAGTCGGGGTGTTGAGTTGTAATTACAAGAATGAAAAACGGCAGCACCATCCGTAGTGCTGCCGTTCGCTAGCTATGGTCTGATCCCTAGACCTTGACCGTCCGCTTCTGAACCAGCTTGGGTTCGGTGATGATCTTCAAAACCGGGCAACGGCCTGCCGTCTTCTCGATGGCGTCGAGTTCGGCTTGGCTCAAATTGCCTTTGACCTCGATCAGTTCTTCGATCAAGGTGATTTTGGCATTGCTGCCGGGTTGGCTGGGGTCGTCGATTTCCGAGATGGTCACGGTCACCGACATTTCCTGCACGTCCCACTTGCGCTTTGCTGCCACCATCCTGATGGTTTGGATGGTGCAGGCGCCGATGGCTGCCAGCAGGAAGTCTTTGGGGCTGGGGCCGGTGCCATTGCCGCCCACTGATTGGTCTTGGTCGCTCACCAGGGTGAAGGCGCCAGCCTGCGCTTCCACCTTGTAGTTGGTGCCGCTTACCAGTTTTGAGGTTACGGTTGCCATATTGTTTTCTCCAGAGATGCTGGAAGCTGTCTGGAATTTACTCCAGGGGCTGAGAAGTTACTTCTTCTTCTCGTCGCCCAGTGCTTCACGGAGCTGTTGGTTGAGGGTACGCAGCACGTTGACACGGCTGTAACGCTTGTCTTCGCTGGCGATGATGAACCAGGGCGAATATTCGGTGCCAGTGCGGAAGAACATTTCGTTGGCAGCCTTGGTGTACTGGCTCCACTTGCTGCGCGCTTCGGCGTCAGAGGGCGAAACCTTCCAGGGCTTCTCTTCTGCGCGCTTCTTGAAGCGGGCCTTCTGTTCGTCCTTGGTGATGTCGAGCCAGATCTTGACGACGATGCCGCCTTCCTGCTCCAACATCCAGTCCATGGTGCGCAGGCTGGCGTAGGAGTTCTGCCAGACTTCCTTGGGCTTGATCTTGTTGACGCGCACGACCAGAACTTCTTCTGCCCAGCTGCGGTCGAAAACGCGCACCTGGCCAAAGGCAGGCATGCGGTCGTCCTTGAAGAAGCGCCAGAGCGGCGGGTGAGCGCGCTCGTCTTCCGTGGGCGGGCCGATCGGCACGCTCAAGAAGAGCTTGGCGTCGTGGTCGAGAGACTGACCGATGCAGATGGTCGCACCGCTCTTGCCGGCGCCGTCGCGGCCCTGCAGCACAACCACCAGGAACTTCTTGGCGGCCTGCATGCGACGAACGAGCAAGTTGAACTTCTCTTCTTCAGCGTCGAGCTGCTTCTGATAGTCCTTCTTGTCCTTGATGGCCATGGAGTGATCGACCACCTTGAGGTAGTCGGGGATTTCATCTGCCTTGGTGTAGGGGCCGGTGATGTTGTCGAAAGCGCTGGCGACGCGGATGACACCGTTTTGCTGCGCAGTGAAGTGCAGGGGCTGCACAGGTTTTTCGGAGCGAGATTTCTTGCTCATAGAGATGCCTCTTTAATTGCGATTTTCGTTGATGAAAAGCCCTGCGGGCCCTGAGCTATTGCTAGCCCAGGGCCTTTTAGGACTGCCGAGCTCTTGCTAGTTCAAAGCAAGTTCAGCGAGATAGAAGTTGGCAGTGAGGAAGTCGCGGTACTGACTCACTTTTTCGAAGTAGCCAGTGCGCGGCTGTCCAGCTGCGGCGAACGATTGGTACGAAACGGCGTAGAGACTGCCGTCGCGTGCCAGCTCAATGGTGACGGCAAAGAGCTTGCGCTGGTTGCTGTCGAGCTGGATGGCCTGCACCAACTTGCCGTCTTCGTTCGTGCGGTAAAAGCTGCGACCGATGAAGGCGTTGTTCTCGTTGAAGCGGTCGACCTGAGTCATGCAGTCAGCGGTGTAGGTGATGGTGTACTGACCCTGGTAAGCGAGTTGGGCTCCGTAGAGCTGACGCACCACCAGTCGACCTTCAGCATCACGCCCTTCCACCGTAGTGTGCAGGCAGGAGATGCCGTTCAGTGCCGCACCGTCAGTGGTGACAGTCCACTTCACCACACGCCAGCGCACCTGATTGTGCAGGTAGCTGAGTGTGAAGGCCGGCGGCTCGCTCAGTGTTTCCACACCGGCTTTGCAGGTTCCGCCAGTAGTGGTCGGAGGGTCAACCGGCTTCGGCTCGGTGACGACAACCGGCGGTTTGACAGGGTCGGTGGGGGTGACCACGGGTACGCTGCAGCAGCCGCCGTTGTTGTTGACGGTGACCACCACAGGAGTCGGATCGCTCTTCACCACCACCGGAGTGTCATCGTAGGACCACACTAGCAAGAAGGCCAGGAAGGCCAAGAATGCCAGCAGGCAGGCGACGATGGGCAGGTGGTTGGACTTGCTGCCGTGGTTGCAGGGCGCCGGCGCCGGGGTCGGAACTGGCGTAGGCGTGGGCCCCGGTGTGGGGACGGGGTCCGGGTCGGCCTTGCCGGGGCGATTGCGCACAGACATGCGCACATCGACTTGTAGCTCGCGCTCGATCTCGGGCTGCGAGACCGGTTTGCTGGCTGGGGCATTGGTGCCGCCCGGTGCATTGCCAGCCGTGCTTCCAGCAGCGGTGTTGGCCGCAGCGTTGGTGTCGGTCTTGGAACCAGTGCCGGCTTTGACGGCCATGGTCATGGAAGCAGTGGCTTCGCGATGGCTGGTGGTGCCGATGTCACCCAGCTTTTCCAGAGCCTCTTCTGCAGCGATTTCGCCGAGCTGCTTGAGGGCGGCACGGTTGCGCTGGTTGGTGGCTTCGCTGGCAGCCGAGTCATCAGTCGGGGCCGGAGTGCCGTCAGTCGGGGCCGGAGCACCGTCAGTCGGAGCGGGGGCACCGTCAGTCGGAGCGGGAGCACCGTCAGTCGGAGCGGGAGCACTATCAGTCGGAGCAGGAGCACTATCAGTCGGAGCAGGAGCACCGTCAGTCGGAGCGGGAGCGTGGTCCGGTGTGGGTGTCTGACCTTGCGGCAGGCCCATCTTGGTGCGGATTTCGCCGACCAGGAATTTGACCCGTTCCATCGTCTGGTCGGGCGCGCCCGAATTGTCGATGACGTGGTCGGCCAGCTCGGCTTTCTTGTCCTGCGGCCACTGGGCCTTGATGCGACGGACAACTTCTTCATCGGAAAGTTTGTCGCGCAGCTTCAGCCGCTGAATCTGGATTTCCTTGTGAACGACCACGGCCCAGACAGCGCTGTACTTTGCGCGCGAACCGGTCTCGAAAAGCAAGGGAACGAGCACCGCGATGATGTCGTGGGTCTTTGCCAGCTCGATGGTGCGGGTCTTCTGCAGTTCGCCGATGGCCGGGTGCAGGATTGCTTCCAGGTCAGTGCGTGCAGAGCTGTCGGCAAAGACGATTGCGCCCAGTTTCTTGCGGTCGATGGGACCACCAGGGCTGATGGCCAGGTCGGCGCCGAAACGAGCAAGAATCTTGTCGTAGGCTGGGCCTGGGTTGTTAACGAGTTCGTGCGAGAGATGGTCGGCGTCGATGACGGCCACACCAAGTTCTTGCAGTTGACGGCCAACCAACGATTTTCCGCAGCCGATCGAGCCGGTGATGCCGATTACGTAGGTTTTCTTTTGGCTATTTTCAGAGATGCTTGTCATAGAGAACCCTTTCCTGTTTGGTTTTAGGAGTTGAGAGTTAGAGAGAGCAAGGCACACTTCTCCGAGACGCGACTTTGAGCTAAGGGGGTAGTAATCGAACTTCCTAAAAAGAAGATTTGATTAGACGCTTAGCTATACGGGCGCGGGTTAGAAGAAAATTTGGCCTTGAAGTTAAAAGAGAAGAAAAAGTAGACCTAAGGAACCTAAGTAAATAAGAGCTAGGATGTCAAATCATGAACTGTTATCTAATGATTTAGAGGGAAAATCGCCGCAAAGAAGAAGCCACCAAGCCTCTTGGTGTGCTTGACAATGTGGTGATACTGAGTCTTGTGGCCGACCCCGCTCAACTCATTGGAAGGATTTGATGTCAAGAAGCTCTCTAGTGGCGGCTTAGCTAGCTGCCTGTGGTTAGCGCAGTTGGCGAGAGCTATGGTTTAGCTAGCTTGAGCGTCTTCCTTTAGGCGCAGAATTGGTTCGGTAAGCGCTATCTCCGGCTGCGAAGGCAAGTACGTGATCGGCTCGACTGGTGTGTAGAGGTCGATCCAGCGACAGACAAAGAAGATGAACAAGACGGCAATAAATACCAACCAGAACCATTGAGCTAATGTCATTCTTTCAGGATCAAGCATTGGACATGGTTTCTCGATTTCTCCGCAGTTCTAGTATAATCGCCACGCCTCGAAGATCAATCAGCAGTATCACCGCTATTTGGCTAGAGGCATTACTGGGGTTCGTTTGCTCAACGGTGCAAAAATGACTGAAGGTTCCGATTCTCCGCCCAGGCTGCTTGGAATTATTCTCTGCGAGCGCATTTTGCAAGATGTTCTCAGGCGCGATGCGGTCTCATGTATCAACATCTATAACGGCATCTCTGCTCGAAAGTTTCCAGCAGAAATTCCACTTGTTTATGCTTTTGCTCAAGTCTCTGGTACCACGGGCCAATTTAATTATCAGTTTCGCGTTGAAGATGGTCTGGGCAAACTTATAGCTTGTTCTCCAGTGGCTACTGTAGAGCCTTTGCCTAACATGTATATGACTCACAAGATTGTCAGTGCTTTTTCTGGATTGACTTTCGACAGCGAAGGCATGTACCACATTGTGCTCGAAATAGAGGGAGAAAGTGTAGGTTCGCTACCCTTCCAGGTATTATTGGTGCGCCCTGAAGTTATCGCATAGCTTGTCTTGGCAGAAAAGAAGACATTTGAGCAGGCTGGTTTTCAAGATAATAGATTGGAAATTATGTGTCTATTTCAGTCAGAAATCCGTGAGGAGAAATTGTGAAAATTATTGCCCTGACTATTGTTGCCTTAGCCATCGCTTCTGCCGCCGCCACCCAGTCAGCCAGTGCCAAAGAGTTTGGTCGGACTGAAAAACCTGGTGACATGAATATGTTTCAAGTTGAACCAAGTATTTTGAACGAACGTTTTTACACCAGTGGAAAAGCTGAAAGACAGCAGTATTGCGGCAAAGTTTTGCCAGCTGGTGCCCCTATTCCTGACAATGATGCACCATTGAGCGAACAGTCAAAACCGGCGCCAAAAGAAGTAAAAGAAACTCCCTCTGCTACCACTAACAAAGAATCTGCTGTTAAGCCTAGCAGCGAGAAAAGCACAGCTACAACTAAATCTGAAGAAAAACCCTCAGCCAAGTAATAGTTCAAAGTAGGCTCTAGCAGTAAAAACTATTGGTTAGAGCCAATATTTGAATTGGGATAATAGTGCTTCAATTGACCGATGATGGTTTTTACCTCATCGGTCTTTCCTTGATTGCGAGCGCGATCTAGCTTTGTTTGCAGGGCTAGATAGTTGGCTGGATCAATCATCACTGCCTGGTCAATAATTTGTTCAGCTAGCCATTTTCCTAGTTCGTTGGCTGATTTCATTGCCGTTGTCAGCTTTTGCTGATAGGCCGGAATGTCTTTTTCTTTTGTGCTGACTTTAGCTGAAGCAGTCTTAGTAGATGTTGCTAGTTCCTTGCTAACAAGCTTTTCTTTCTCGGCGCTTTTCGGCGTTTTCACCGCTTCAAGACGAGATAAGAAGTAACCAGAAGCAGCTAGCACATTGGCGTCGGTTGGGCAGAGAACAACAGCCTTACCAATCTTTTGCTTGGCGCTTGAGAGATAGCTGATGTTCTGGCATTGACTTGAGTAGATGTAACCCCAGGTTGCCAGCACTCGACCGAGAACACTTTTGTCAGTGCATTTTTCTGCCAGGTTATAGGCTGTTAAAAGCTGGCCATCAGATTCAGCAAATAGAGTTTGCGGTGAAAGTCGCTTGCTGTCTTTGTCGTCGCCAGATGCAGCTGAATTTTCGGAGGTCAAACTAGCCGATGTCAGTGGTGCAAAGATATGCTCTGGGGTAAAATTGCCACCACTTTTTTGGCAAAGCATAATCGCTAGCTCGGCTCGTGCCAGAGCTTCAATACCTGGTAGATCTTCATGGTGGGCTGAATCAGCCACTGTTGTTAAATCGCGAATTGCTTGGTTGGCATTGCGTGTTCTTAGCCATTCAAATCTAATAGCGTCGATTTTGTCAGTCAGTTCGTTTTTCTTTTTCACCAAAGCGCTTTGCTCTAAGAAGAGCCTTTGGTTGCGATAATCGAAGGTTACTTTATAGCGGCTTAACAGAGGATTGCCGATGATTGCCAGGTCTTTTGAGCTAATTATGCCAGCTTCGCCTTGGCCTTCTAGTAGTTGCGGTGCTATTGAAAATACTGGTTTGTCAACGCGGTGCTTACCTAAATCTATGTATTCGAAACGAGCTGCACCGGTCTCAACTGGCTTGCCATCAAGACCTTTGAGTATGCCCACTTTTAATACGGGGCCCCAGAGCAAGCTTTTTACTTTGGTTTCGGAGATGTTGTTGAAAGCTGCTCCGGTATCAATTAAGAAGGTTACTTTCTGCTTGCCGTCAATGTCTCCTTCTACCGCTAGGCCTGACATGCCTAAGCTCGGTTTGGTATTAATGACGATGGCACCTTCAGGTATCACTACTTGGGTTGGGTCAGCAAAGCGCAGCTTCTCGTTTTCGTAGTCAACCGTCATAAGATAACGCTTGAGCACGTTTGCGCCGATTAGGCCGGCTGGTTTTGGCCCTTGAATATTACCAAACGAATTTAGATCGGCTACAGCGAATGGAACATTGGCAATTTCGAGTTCGCCCAGGGCTAGTGATTTGACCATGACAGCACCGGTTTTGATAGTGCCAGAGCCAGTTGTCATCGATACTCCGCTGTTGCTGCCAAGCGATGTTGCACCAATTTTAGTCGCGATAGATTTGTCGAGAAGACATTGAGTTGCCCCTGTGTCAACAATGAAACGTAAGTCGTGCAGGCCATTTACTTTGGTGGTGACTAAAATTTCGCTTGAAGTATACTCAAACGGAACAGTAATGGCACCGGCTGCAAGCCTAGCTGATGGCCGTTCTTTGGGCATGACAAAGATATCGTCAGTGACGCTTGGATCAACCGATACTTCGCTAACTATCGTTTCTGAAACTTTCTTGTCGCCGGAATATTCCACAACCTTGAAGGGTTGCTGAGTATTTTCTACCAAGCGGAAATCTGAGTAGGTATAGCGTTTTTCGACTTTCACACCTTGTTCTAAATCAACTCCGGCATAGCTGGAGCCGACCACATAGTGATTTTCTTTGTCTATGGCAAATTTAGTTGGTTCGCCATCTTCAGCCCAGACCAGCAAGGTGTCGCAGGGCTGGCCTTCAACGGTTGTTGGCGGCCCTACTTCCATGTGTGTAGTTGGAGAAGTTACTTTTTCGAGCAATAACAGACCGTGAGTAATGTCTTCAGCAATGCGTTTGGCTGTAATTTGATCTGAAGGTAAAATCGTGTCACCTTGCTGCGTCCAGCACATGACGCCGTCGTAGACGGTGGTCAGTGGTTGGCCAAGAAAACTAATTGTTATCTTTTGCTTTTCGCGTTTTAGTAAGATGTCACAATCGAAAGTGTTGATGCCGTTTGAGAGAGACGAGGTTTGAACAATTTTGCCTTTTGCACGGCAAGGAATATCATTGAATCTTTTGAAAGCAGTGTAGCCACCGATTGCTTTCATGAGCTGATCGGCCAGTAGTCGAGCTTCTTTCGATTGAACGTAGCCGCTTTGTTCACGTTTACTAGATTCGCTTTTAGCAGAATCTGAATTGTTCTCTTGGTGCCTGTGTTTTCCAGAGTGCTTTTTCTCAGCCTTCTTTTTGGAGCTTTCTTTTTCGTTCTCAGATACTCTTTCTCTTTCAGTATCTTTTTTTCTTTCTCTCTCTTCTTTTCTTTCTCTCTCTTCTTTTGCATCAGCGCGACGAGTGTGCTGGTTCCGATCTGCCAGAGGATCGTTGCCCGAAACCGGTTCAGTGACAGTCGATTTGGCAAAAGCAGGCTGAATGAAAGCTGACTGCAGAAAGGCTGGCTGGCATATTGTTAGACTGATGCTGAGCAGGCAATTGGCCGCTACCGCTAGTCTAAACTTCGACTGTTTAGACGCTTGAAAAATATGCAGGCCTGTCAACATTGCTTTGCTTCCCGTTCAAAATCTCGTGTTATTAACCGCTAATTATCGCAGCCTTGAGGCAAGACTGTAAAATAAGCTGGCGGCAAAGAGCCTGCTCTGAAACAAATAATCTGAAAGTTACACCCTGCAAAGCGAGAAGACAGTGGTAGATAATCTGGTGGAACGTAGTATAGATGGCGCATTGAGCCATACTGGCAAGCCTTTCATTGCCGATAGCTTGGCCAAGCTAGGCCAGTGGAGAGCCAGTCATGGCGATGCCTGGATTGGTTCAGGCAAGGGCCAGAAAGTGGCCTTTGTCCCAACCATGGGCGCTCTGCATGCCGGACACCTTGAACTTGTCAAACATGCCCGGGCCCAGGCTGACCTGGTTGTGGTTTCGATTTTTGTTAATCCTTATCAGTTTGGACCTACTGAAGACTTTGACAAGTATCCACGTACATTTGAGCGCGATCTTGAATTGCTTAGCCCTCTTGGCGTCGACTGCGTCTTCTATCCTACTGAAAAAGAAATGTACCCCGCTGGTCGCGAGTCCATAGTCAGTGTTGCACCGGCACATCCCCTCAATGACACCTTAGAGGGTGCTTTCAGGCCCAGTTTCTTCCGTGGTGTGGCTACGGTCGTGACCAAGTTGTTTACGCTAGTGCAGCCACATATTGCCTTCTTTGGTGAAAAAGACTTCCAGCAGTTGCTTGTTATCAAAGCCCTTACCCGCGATTTGAACTTGCCGCTTGAGGTTATTGGAGTGCCTACTGTGCGGGAAGCTGATGGTTTGGCTCTTAGCTCACGCAATGCTTATTTAGATGCGGCTGCGCGCAAATTGGCTCCGGTCTTGCATGAAGCTTTGTCTGAAGTGGTCTCTGCATCACAAGTTGGTGTATCAGTAGAAGACGCGGTTAAGGGCGCCACTCTGATTGTTTCTGCCGAACCGGAATTCAGTCTGCAATATCTAGCTGTCTGCAATGCCGAAACCTTCGAACCATTGCAGCCAGCAGGCAAATTCAGTAAGCCCTTTGTTGTTCTTGTTGCCGCTAAGCTAGGCGAAGTGCGCTTGATCGACAATATTGTGGTGCGCTAGAGCTTGCAATGAGTTTGGGCTGCCTGCTTTTGATTTCTAGAAATAGTTGCATATACAACTATTTTTGAATCAGAGACTATTGTTCTGTGACTTTAAGAAATTAGTGCTCCCAGTTGCTTACTTTCAATGGTGTGAAGAAGCCGGTGGAGCTATTGCCGCGTAATGTTTGGTCTTTGTAGCTGAGAGCGAAATCTACTCTAGGTAGAGCTGCTACTGCGCGGTCGAGAGGTTGCATCATGATAGAAAAGTTGTCGACCATTGCTTCGGCGGCTTGACCGACTTCGCTGGCGATGGTTCTTTGACCTTGTTGAAGTTGTTGCCATTCAGCTTGAAGAGCGCCTTTGAAGCGAACCGAAGCTCTCTTTACTTCAGCGATGTCGAATCTGTCGTCGTGGTTCTCAGCGATGGCCATTTCCGTTCTCCAGCTCTCTTGCTCTTTGGAGCAGTTTCCTTCACGCTGGTATCTATACGGCCCTGCCAATTTTTGGACAAATTCTTTTTTTTTCCAATATACGGGGGTTTAGGCCGTCGTGGGTGCGGTCGAGTTGGCGTTTTCTCGGGGCTTTCTATTGGGTTTTGAAATTTTTGCTTTGCTAGAATGAAATTATTGGCCCCGTGCTGTAGGTGGTGACGTTGGTTAGCGAACAAGCTAGGGCTTCTCTTGAGGTCGTCGAAAGGGCCGAGAATCTCATTAATGAGGGGCGAAGCGCTGAAGGCGAAGAGCTTTTGCTCGAATTGCTCAAAACGTTGCCGGATCAATCTGCCGCCACAGAGTCACTCACCCTCGCTGATGCCATTGACCGAATCCATCCTCGTCACCGCACTCTGATGGTCTTAGCCAAGAGTGCTTTCAAGCAGGACAGATTTGAACTTGTTGCACCTTGGGCTGAGGAGATTGCTAAACAGATTGCAGATCAGTTGGATGAGAAATTTCGCTTGGCGGCAATGGCTAAGTCAAAACCTCAGGCAGCTAGTAGGCAAAAGGACAAACCGGTGCGTGATGAATGTGAAGAGCTTTGGCTTTGGCTAACGGAGAATCACAATGGGCCAGCTGCTAACGAGCCAAAGGGCCGCACTATTGCCTCGCTAATTCGGGGACTGTTCAAATAAATTATGATTTGGTCTTTATCAGCGTCGCGGCCGAGTGTATGGGTGAAATCTCTCGCCGAAGGTTATGTCGACGAGAATATTCGTGCACTTATGGTTTTTCATTTCTAGGGTGTAGTCCAAGTACTTAATTTGGGAGGTCGAGTCTGAAGACGCTGGGAAATCTGCTAGTGATTTGACGGATTTGCCATTAACCTTGAGTAAGTCGCCCAGGAGTGCAAATAACTCTGCATCTGTCTTTCCTTCGAATGACTTGGTATCGAAAATTTCTTTACTCTCGCCGATTTTGTCGGAGTTCCATTTGAAACCGCAGTTGGCTGCTACGCAGCGCCCATCGACTATCTCTAAAATCAGTGGAATCTGGCCGCCTCCAAGAAGGTATATCATCGTGTTGAACTCTTTTCCGTCTTTGACTCGATGGTAACCGGTTTGCGGAATCGGCTTGCCTAGCCAATTTGTAAGTTCAGCCTCAGTCAGGCCAACACTCTGTTGGCAGATTCTGTTTGAGTAGAAGCAATCTTCTTTCATTTTCTGATGCATGCCTTGGTCGAACGAAGAAGGATATGGCTCTCCATCTGTATCGGTGACAAGAACATGACCATCTTCGCTGAAGATTATTGGTACGCGTTTTGCTTGTGCAATTGGGTCATTCTTACCCCGAGGGCTTTCTGCTATGGCTTCAAGAAATTCTGTGGGCGGTGCCCTGTAATAATCTTCGACTGTCAATGCCGCTGCTGGCAAGGCAAAAGCTAGAGAGATGATGAGGGTTAGAAGAGTTTGGGCAAGCATTATTTTCCATCTAGTTGGCTAGGTTTGCCGTCCATTTTGTTTTAGCCACTTTGTCTTCAATGCGCAATCATATAACCTTCAGCCCCTGTGCAGACGCCATTTTTCAGAGTTATGCTGGTTCCGTAACCTCCAGTAAAGTCGTAGTAAAGGCGCGTCGGCTGGCCCAGGCATATAGGGCGATTGGATTCGTCTCTTGCATAGCTCGGCTTCCCATATTTTTTTATAATCGCTGCATCGGTTCTACCGACAGCAAAGTTTTGCATGTCAGCCGTGCGCCACTCTGCATACTGCTGCTCCTCATCCCAGTTGCAAATATGTGCTTCTACGCAGGTGTTTCCGACAAAAGTGAGTCGGGTTATGATTTGGTCGTTACCAAATTGATAAATCCAGTAATTTCCTTCTGTCCAAGAGGGTCTTAAGCCGGGGATGTTGGGTCCTCTAAAGGCTGGCTCTCCTGCTAATTGCAGAATATTTTTCTTCTTCAGGCCTTTCGCTTTTTTACAAAATTGCTCTGTTGCATCAGTTTCTGCCGCGCGAAAATAATCATTGAACCTGTGGCCATTTAGGTACTCATTTGGTGCTTTGTAGCCGTTCAGTTTTGCGAAAACACGTGAATCTAATTGCTTTCCGTTCAAGCGATGACCGGCTTGAATGTCCAAGATTGGATGCCTGTAGGAGCATTCGCGGCCGGTGAAATAGGGAAATTCTGGAAAAGGTGGTTCTTCTATAAAAGTAGCTTCGCGACCGGCAAAGCCAAGCACTGTGACTGCCAGGCCAAACAATGCGATATTTACAAAGTTAGGCTTGGGCATTGGTTTCTTTCATAGCGACACCATAACCTAAAAATGCAGCTTATCTTTCAATTCTCGCCCGGTGCTGGCTAGCTTGGAGGCGGCTTCTTTGCTGGCGTAGGCTTTGGTCACCGGCGAACCGGCTTTGGCTTCGGCGAGAAAACTCTGGGCAAATTGTCCGCCTTCTATGTTGCTCAAGAGGGTGGCAAGGCGCTCCTCTGCTCCGGCATCAATAATTGCCGGTCCAGCGATGACTGAGCCGTATTTGGCGGTGTTAGAGATGGCATCGCGCATGCCGTCCATTCCCTGGGTGAAAAGCAGGTCGGCAATCAGCTTCACTTCTTTCAAGCACGAGATATAAGCAAGTTCTGGTTGGTAGCCTTTGGCTACTAATGTATTGAAGCTAGCTTTGATTAACTCAGGCATGCCGCCGCAGAGAACCGCTTGCTCGCAAAAGAGGTCGGTGGTGGTTTCTTCAAGGAAGGTCGTTTGAATTGCTCCGGCCCGTGTCGAGCCAATTGCTTTAGCGTAGGCTAGCGCGAGGTTGAAAGCTTGGCTCGATTTGTCTTGTTCCACTGCTATCAAAGCTGGCAAACCTTTGCCTTCTAGATAGAGCGAGCGCACTTGGCGCCCAGGGCCTGTGGGGGCAACGAGAATAATGTCGGCGTCGGCTGGTAGTGCAATTGTTTTATTGGTGACAGTGAAACCATGGGCGAAGACAAAAGCTTTGTGTTTAGCATTGTCGTGCTCGGCAATTTTTTCTGATGCTGCAATACCTGGGGCAATTTCGTTTTCATACACGGCGGTGACCACTTCGTCTGGAAGCATGACCGCCAGGACTGATGCTTTACTGCTGGCTTCTTGCACCGACATGGTGGCAAATCCGTCGGCACTTGCTTTGGCGAAAGCTTTACCATTTGCTCTGGCTCCGACAATCACTTCGATGCCACTGTCTCTTAGATTGAGTGCGTGAGCGCACCCCTGGTTGCCGTAGCCAATGATTGCCACCACTTTATTTTTCAGTGTGGCGAGGTCGGCGTCGTTGTCATAATAGATAGTTGCCATTTGTGATTGTTCTCTTGCTGTTACATTAAACCGTCTGGAGCTACTTGACTTAGCAAAAAGTGAAGCTTAAATGGCCAGTTTACAGCCTCTGATAACAATTCAGGTTAAACCTTGCCGGAAGGTCTTGTCTTCCCTCTTTAATGTACTAGACTGATGCAGTTAAATGAGCTCATTAAAATCGGTAACCAAGGAGGGCAGTTTTTTAGTGATTTTGCAAACTGTTCAAACCGGCTCCGGTAGCCAAGCACAAGAAAAGAACCTCGAAGGTACTTTCGCTTCTAATATATGTATCGTCGGCGATGGTGCTGAAGCAATTGCCCTTGCTGGGCTGGTTTCATCAAATGTAGCTGGTCAAGATGCAGTAGCTTACATTCGTTTGCTGGGCGGGGTAACACCACCACATATTGAATTGGCAAGTGCTGGTTTGAATTCCAGTATGGCCCCTGAGAATGTCGATGGCACGCGCAAACAGGCCGCTAGTCGTATCTCTTCGCCAGTTAATATTGCCCGTTACTATCCCGAGAACGAAATTCAATATAGTTTAAAGAGTCGTGACGTTGAAGAATGTCTCGATCATGCTAACGCTGTTGTCATATCTGGCCCAGCCACTGCCTACAGTGCCATAGCTAAAGCTCTCGCCCCTTATTTGACCGATGGCATTACTATCGCGATTGCCGGCGCACCCTTGCTTGGGGCCTGGCAATTCGGCCAAGAATTGAAGAATTTCCGACCTGAGTTAATTGTCAATTTGGTGGAATTAGATTGGCTTTTCAACCATGCTCAGTCGTCACCAGATGGAGTGGCAGTTTTAGGTTTGAGGCGACGTGTTAATTTATCTGGACGCTCGCGCAACGAAATTAGAAGAGCGCTGCCCTTGGCTTGCACCCTGTCTCCTGGCTTGTTGCCAGCTTCAAATATGCTTGAGCGCGGTTTCCTTGATGCCGAATCAGTGGTTAGACCAGTATTTATTTTGAGTGCTTTGCTTGGTAGTCGAATTGAAGCACTAGGCGATTTATCCACATTGCTCAATCGATCTAATCTGGCCATGTTGGCTGAGATTGAGCAAGAAATTTCCAGGCTTTCATTCTCTTATAAGTGCGCCTTGGCTGATTTTGCTCGGGCGTTGCGAGAAGAATCGTACTGTCAGGTCAACTTTGAACCGCAAGATCTTGTTGATGACGAACAGTGCTACGAAGCCACTTTGGCTGAAGCTTTGGTAGGAATTTCTGGTGAATGGTTCAAAGGTCTTGATTGGTCGCACCGCATGGCCCAAGAAGTTTTAGCTCGCTATGTTTCCGATCATCTGGTGCTTTTGTCTGACCTGGCTCGCCTGGCTAACGTGCCAACCCCGGTTTTAGACGGAGTAATCAGCATCTCTTCTGCTTTGCTTGGATTTGACCTGCGCAATCGAGCTCGCGGTCTGAATCATCTCAACCTTAGCGGTCTATCACAAAACGAACTTCTTGAGCTTGTAAACAGTTAGCGCCGTTTGCTCATGACGACTAGGCGAAATGCTTAACTGTTAAGGGTTTCCGGTTTTTGTGTTAGTGATCTCTTGACATTAACCAAACCTTAGCGCTATGCGTGCTGTCTTGACAACCGGCCTGTAGGGCCGTTTCCCTAAGGGAATGATTAATATCACATGAAAGATAGATGTCATGATTATTGATAGAGGCTAGTTCTTTTCCATATCGTAATGATCATCTCCAATCAATTTAAGCAAAAGAACTACCTAAACTACCCACACGCACCTGTTTCCTCAGAATACTTCTCCTTCCACGCGGTGGATGAAGTGATCTCGGGTACCAACAGCTGCGCCTCTGGTGTGAATTAGGAATTTCGACTGCCGGAGTTAACTTCTCAACGCCGCCTTACGTCCTTCGACGATTTGCCGGTGTGTCTTAAACAACATAAAACAGAGAGGACACAGGCATGTCCATATTTCAAACTATGAACTTACCATCTCAACACAGTGTGACAAGGATTTCGCAGGTAACTGACGAAGAGATCTGGCGTCACCTTGTCACTCCAACTGTCAAAGGCTTGCTTGGTTCGATTCTCAAAGTCGAATCTAACCAGGTCCTAGACACCGTGGCCGGTCTTTTTCCTGGTGATGAAGTCACCAATCTGAACGGTCACATGCTCGCGGATGCGAACGGCAAGTTGTCGAAAGACTACGTGCGCTATCCCTACAACCACACGCTCTATCGCACCGTCAACGGTGCCATGGTGATCAAGCGTGATGGTGTCAAGTTTGAGGTATTTTGTTGGTTCGGCGATATCGATCGTGGCAAAGGTGAACTCATATTCAAGGCCGCCCTGCGCGACCGCGTCTATGACGGCACCAAACGCGCCAACGATTGCGCCTTGCTCGAGTACGCTTACGACAATCCCGACTTTCACAAACGGATCAGTACTGAACTTTCCTCGGTGGAGCTGTCTATCTACGGCTTTATGCCGGGCTCGCGCATCAGCGATGCCACTGGCGACAAGGTCTTCGACCAGTTTGTCACAAATCCGTTTCACTTCCTCGACAATCCGCAGAACTTCTTGGCACTCTTCCATCGGGCCTTCCAGAGTAAACGCGGACCGGGTCAGTATTCTGCAGCAATCCCTGATGTGGCCAAGTATTCACTGGCTGGTTTCGAACGTCTGGCCAGCAAGTATGGCTACGACTTGATCGAGATGGCCGCCAGTCACTACCATGTGGCCAAGTGGGCTCAGGCTGGTGGATACGCCTACTCTGACCCGGCTCAGGCAGATATGGTGGCTAAGTTGCAGGCAGGTCTTGAGGCCATCCGCGCAAGCGGTACGCCCCTGACTCGCTCTCAACAGTCGTGGATCTGCGTCCTGCAGAGTCTGCGGCCCGTCGACTTGGTACCCAGTGGGTTCCTCATGTCTGGTGTCGCTTCAGGTGTCGCTGGACGGAATGGCGACGCTGGTCAAGACCAGTCTGAGCAGCGGCTTCGCTGGCCCCAGAACAACGTCGATGACGAGTGTCTCTGGCTCTACAAGCCGCTTTCGGCAAAAGCTCAAGGGTTCATTCCCAATGTCAGCTTCCAGCCCAAACTTCTTTAGTTCTTTCAAGAGCAAGGAGAACTAAGAGAGGCCGTGTCTTTCAGGCATGGCCTCTCTGAATGCTCCCTAAAACAAAAATCTAACGTTTTGGGAAAACCACATGTATAAATTTCCACCGATCGATGTTGCCGATATGCTCGGCAACACATCGCTGTGCACGATTACTCCGGAAGTGATTTGGGAAAAACTCTGTACCCCGCAGGTGAAAGCCTTGCTTGGCGACATCGAGTATTCCAAAGTCACCGTTCGTGAAACCGTGAGCGGCGATTTTCCTGGCGACGAAGTGACCAACCTCAATCAGCACCGTATCTACGGCACTGATTTGGACCGCGTTCGTCTGCCTTATCTCAACGCTTTCTTCAAAACCACCTATGGTGCCTTCGTTGTCAAATACGAAGGTTTGAAGTGGAAAGCTTTCGGCTGGTACGGCGATCTTCGCAGTCCCCAGCTGATCTTCAAGTGCGCCCTGCGTGATCGTCGCTACGACGGCACTCGGCGCGCCAACGACAACTCGCTCATTGACTTCGCCGGCTGTTACGACGACCCGGTCAATGCGCCCTTGACGTTGCCGAACATCTTCGCCGACGCCAAGTGCGCCGAAGCCTCAGTCTACGGTTTCATGCCTGGTTCGCGTCTCTCTGACGCCACTGGCGACGCCGAGTACGACCGCTTCGTCGAGAATCCGTTCCGCTTCATCA
>CALRJJ020000004.1:0-22460 GCA_943367505.1 Flavobacterium psychrophilum
TGCTGCTAGAGTCAGGGTCAGAGTAATTGGTTCGTGAAAAATGAGCAGCGAGGTCAAGGCTCCAAGAAATGGAGCTGTTGCAAAGTAAGCGCTAGTGCGGGCGTTTCCGAGATCTCTCAATGCTTTGACATAAAAAACGAGGCTGAGACCATAGCCAATAAAGCCAAGCAGAAGTGCGCCAACAGTTGTTTCTGGGCTCGGTAGTCTTTGCCCCAAGAACAGTGCCAGAGCAAAGTTTACTAGCCCTGCTACTAGGCCTTTTATCATTGCTATTTGTTGGGGGTCTGCTGCCGCGATCTTTCTGGTGAAATTATTGTCAATAGCCCAGCCCAGGCAGGCCAGTGCAATTAAGGCTGGGCCTGAGATGCTGCTTAAAGTTGTCGCGCTCAAATCGGTATTGGTATTGAAGCTTAGTACCGCACCACCAGCGGTGATAGAGAGCATGCCTAGTATTATGCGCCGGTCGCAATTCTCGTGAAAATAGAACCAGGCTATTAGCGCTGTTAAAACTGCTTCGAGGTTGAGCAAGAGCGACGCAGTGGTGGCAGTGCTTTGACTTAGGCCCAGCATCAGGCAGATTGGTGCGAGAATGCCGCCGGTGGTGACTACAACAGTCAGTGCTGCTAAATCGCTGCGACGAAGAAATAGAACTTTAGCTTGCTTCTTCTTTGATGCTGAGCATGCTGAGAGCACGGCAAAGCCTATTCCTGTGCCAAGATAAAACAGACTGGCTAGCATAACAGGTGCTATTTCTCGTTCTAGCAATTTAGCAAATGGTGTGCTTAAGCCAAATAGTGCTGCAGAGGCAGCCGCTAGAAAAATGCCAGTGAAATTACGTTTGTCGCTTGCCATCGACTGTTTTATTTAACCGCCGAGACCCTGGCCGGTAGTGAGAACATATATTAGTAAGATTGTGGCTGCCAGAAGTAGCACTGTGGCGATAATGATGGCGACAATGACTATTTTAGGCATGCCTGATGACTGACTGTTTTCTTCGTCTTCGTCCTCTTCGTCTTCATAATCATCATCATCGTCGTCGTAGGCTTCTTGGATGCGCTTCTTGTTGAAATACGGAGTGGTCAGGGGCTTGCCGCTTTTGACAGCAAGAAGGTCGTTGTGCAAGTCAGTTAATGACTGGTAACGGTCGGCTTTTTCTTTTGCTAACAGTCGGGCAACAATTATCTCAATGCCTTCGGGAAAATCTTTGCCTAAAGAGGCTTCCCGTAGTTTCAGAGGTACTTCTTTTTGGTGCTTCACCATGGTGATCAAGGCGCTGTCACCCATGAAGGGTGGTGCGCCAGTCAGTGTTTCATAAAGGGCGCAGCCAATAGAGTAAATGTCTGAGCGTGGGTCCACTTCTGCTCCGCGACATTGCTCTGGACTCATGTACAAAGGGCTGCCGAAGATGGCGCCGGTGTTTGTTGTGGCCGCACAATCTTGCCCGGTGGGGGTGGCGAGTTTAGCAATGCCGAAATCGAGAATTTTGACGGTTGGCTTGGTGGCACCGGTGTCGAAGGTAAGCATGATATTTCCTGGCTTTATGTCTCGATGAACAAAGCCACGCTCATGGGCGAAGTTGAGGCCGTCAGCTATTTGACAGAATATTTCGAGGGCTTCTGCAAGGGGGAGAGTAGCTTGTCGCTTTAAAAGCTCAGCCAGTGACTCGCCTTCGAGAAGGTCCATAACATAGTAAGGAAATTTGCCTTCAGCGATGCCCAGATCGTAGATCTTGACCATGTTTTTGTGTTCAAGTTTGGCCACCGACTTAGCTTCCATTTGGAAGCGAGCCCAACTCTCTTTTGTTACTTCGTCTGGGGGAATTGTCTTCAGTGCAAATTCGCGGTTGAGAAAGGCATGATGAACTCGGTAAACGGCTCCCATGCCGCCGTGTCCAATTTGAGAAATGATGCGATAAGACCCGGCAAAGGTGTCACCTTCTTTGATAGAGATATTGGTTTTGGGTCTCTGAAACTGGTTTTGCAATTTACTACCTTTGCAATTAACTAGGTTTGCAATTAACTTCCTTTGCTATTGGTTGCCTTTGGTATTTGCTGCCATTCCCGCCAACTGCTCTTATTCTACGTCTATTTCACCATATTTATAGTCCGCTCAAGTCTTCTTCTTCTGTTCTATCTTGGTTTTGCAGGAAACTTTTGCTGTCGGCATTTTTGATGTTGCAATGTGGTAGTGCTTTACATAAGCTCTTTTTGTCTAGCTCAGACCACTTGAGCATGTTCAATTCAAGATGAATGAGATTTTTCATTTTAGCCAAAGTGGGAATTATTGCCGCTGTCAATTTAGAACAACCTTGTATTTCTAGGGCTTTCAACTTTTTCAGCTTGGTCAGGGGCTTGAGGTCTTGGTCGTGAAGCTTTTTGTTATGGCCAATTTCTAGTTTAACCAGTTCTGGCATGGTGCTCAAGGTCTCAATGTCAGCGCCATCGAGATCGCTACCAGCTAGACAAAGATGCCGTGCCTTTCGCGAATTGCGCATGGCCTGGACAAGCGGCGAGCCATTCTTGTTGTTTTCAAAATTGATATGCATGAGTTGCATTGGTATTGCCGTTGGGGCTAGGGCATCACCTGTTATGTCGGTTTCGCCAACGCCAAGGTCAGTAAGATTTGTCAGCTTTGCTATGGCTGGAACACTGGCATTTGAGAGATCATTTGCGCTCATATTCAATTCTGTAATTGACTTGATATGGCTGATGTTTTCAATCAAGTCATCATGTGCCCCTTCGGTGGTCTTGCAAGTGAAAACTTGAAAGTCGCCGTCTTGAAAACGTTTAAAGATTTTGCTGTGAGTAGCGGCTTCTTGACTTGCGATTAATTCGCGGATACCAGTCTCTGGCAGGTCGAATGAGCCCTGAGCTTTCTTGCATTGATTCATGCCTGGTCCATATTTTATTGAGCCCAGATTGAGTTTGTCTGGCAGGTTGAAGTGCCTTACTGCCTTTGCTCCGGAGCCCACTACTTTGCTAAAGAACGGTTTGTCTGGGCCAATTTCTGGTTCAAAAAGAGGGTCCCGTTTTTCTGCGTTCTCCCGCGTGAAGGCGTCGTAGTTCTTTACTGGAACTGGTAGTGGCGCTATTTCTGCAGCCTTTTGCCGCGGCGCTGGGTTGATGATTTGGCTGGAGAGAAGAGCAATGCCGGCAAGCATAATAAAGCCTAGAGTCAAAGGCTTCGCAGCACTTCTGATGCGCTCAGCCAGGTCTGGTTCGACCTGGTCTATGACTTCGTTGTCGTCGTTATTGTCTTCATCGTCGTCATTGTCGTTGTCAGCCTCTAGGTGAGATGGCCGGCCAAGTGCGCGCTCCAGCAGCAATAACTCTTTGGCCGCATCGGCCAACGATTGGTAGCGCTGGTCTGGTGATTTAGCTAGCATTTTGGCGATGATGCGCTCTAGCTTCTGGGGATACTCCGAGTCTCTGATGTCTTTTAATAATGGAGCAGTATCGCTTTGATGCATGGCCGTAGTTTCAACGGCACTGCGACCGATGAAGGGGGCTCGGCCAGTGAGGGCTTCGAAGAAAGTTATGCCAACCGAATAAATGTCGGTGCGGTGATCAATAGCCTGACCCAGGCACTGTTCGGGGCTCATGTATAAGGGGCTGCCGAAAACTTCGCCCGGGCGGGTCAGCCCCTGGCCAGCCTCGCCGTTGTTACTAAGTTTGGCGATGCCGAAATCGACAATTTTGATTGCCCCCTGGGGCTCAGTCAGCAGCATAATATTAGCTGGCTTAATGTCGCGGTGAATGATGCCGCGATCATGGGCATAGGCCAAGCCAGCGCATACTTGGCGGAATATTGGCAGGGCCTGCTCGACAGTGAGTACATCCTCTCGGTCAAGATAATCGGCCAGTGATTCCCCCAGCAAAAGGTCCATAGTGTAGTAGGGAACGCCATCCTGGCTTTGACCCATGTCGTAAATTTTGACTACATTGGCATGATCTAGCCTGGCGATGGCCTGAGCTTCAGTTTGAAAGCGGCGCCAGATTACTGCAGAGATCTGCTCGGTTCTTAACACCTTTAAGGCTAGTTCTTTGGCCATGAGCAGATGCTCAACACGATAAACAAAGCCCATGCCGCCCTGACCGAGAAAATCAATAATTTTGTATGTGCCGCCCAGTACATCACCGGGGGCATATCTGCCATTGCCCAGTTGGCCACTGGCAAATCGCTCACTGATCGCCTGACCGCTTGCCGAAGCGGCCGTCTGACCAGTGATCACAGTCTTATTGTGTTCACGGTTATCCAAAATCGATTGTTTCCCCCAGCCTGTTATTCCCAGCTAAGGAGAAAATGCATTGGCTTATACTGCTTCAAAAAGAAAGGTTACTGTCTTTGTATACGGTTTTACCGTCTATCAGAGTTAAAAGAACTTTGGCGCTGGCAATTTCACTTTTGGGCAGGTCGAAAATGTTTTTGTCTAGCATAACCAGGTCGGCGCACTTGCCGACTTCTAGGCTGCCAGTTTGCTTATCTGAGTGATTGACGTAGGCACCACCAGCGGTGTAGGCCTTGGCGATGTCGCCGAGCTCGAGCGCTTCTTGGGCGTTTAGCGGAGGTTCTATAGTGCCGACACTATTTTGTTTGGGCGCTTGCCTGGTCACTGCTGTTTGCATGGCCTCAAGGGGATTAAGGGTCGACACAGTCCAGTCTGAGCCGGCTGCTAGTCTTGCGCCAGCCTGTTTCAGGCTGTTGAATGGATAAACTCTGGCCATGCGCTCGCTGCCTAAGAGTGGCGCCGTTAGGTCTTTGATGTAAGGGTCTTGGTAGGCCCATGCTGCCTGGCAATTAGCTGTTACATTGAGGGCGGCAAAGCGTTTTAGATCGGCCGGGGCCACTAGTTGCAAGTGGGCGATTTGGTGGCGTAAATCGCCTCCTTCTGGTGCCGCTTCTAAGGCGTCAAGTGCGGCTCTAACAGCGCCATCACCAATGGCATGAATGTGTATTTGAAAGCCGCGCTTTGCTAGCTCTTTGACCATGGCTTTTAGTTCGTCCGGGGAAAAGTTTAGTGACTGCTTCTTATTATTGTTTTTTGCTTGATCGCTGTAAGGCTCTAGTAAAGCGGCTGTATGTGATTCGATTACGCCATCGGCAAAAATCTTGGCGCTATGGGCGCTAAGGCGACTGTATTTCGAGTACTTCTCGGCGGCTGCCTCGAGCTGCTTATAAGCAGCTGGTGTCATTGTGCCGGTGTGCAGGGCTGCCACGACTTTGAGATTGAGCCGTTTGTGCTTGGCCAGGTCGTAATAAGCCGTGATTACTTCATTGCTAGCGTGGGCCTCTTGAGCTGAAGTGATACCAAATGAGTTGGCCAGGTTAATTGCCTTGGCTAGAGCGGCGCTGCGGTCTTTCAATGACAGAACCGGTAATACTTTTTGCGCTAAAGCCAGGGCGCCCTCTCGCAGGCAGCCACTTGGTGCTCCCTTTGAATCAAGTTCGATGATGCCACCGCAGGTGGTTTTGGTCTCGCTGGTTACTTTGGCCAGTTGCAGAGCCTTGCTATTCAACCAGGCTGAATGCCCATCTTCGGCGTAAACCAGTATGGGACGCTGGGCGGAAACTTGGTCTAAAATATGACAGTCAAGTGGTTCTTTCGCTATGGCTGGTAGCGGCAGCCCTGCTGCTAGTATCCATTTGCCAGAGGGGTTTTCGCTGTTCCATTTTTGCAGGAGAGCGAGTACGTCCTCTCTGTTTTTTGCTGAGTTCAAGCGGCACTGTAACAGCTCGGCGCCACCCTCGGCTAGGTGTACATGGCTGTCGTGAAAGCCCGGCATGATCAGCTTTGCCTTGGCATCAAAAATTTTGGTTGCCGGGCCGGCTAATTTTAGGGCCTCTTCGGTACTGCCAACTTGAGCGATCTGGCCGTTGCGAATTGCCATAGCGCTTTGCCACTGTGGTTGTGAGCTGGTGTAAATCTTGGCATTGGTGATGATCAAATCGGCCTGGGCGGCGGCGTTTCTTGTTGGCTTAGCCCAGGCTAGTTCTTGTGAAATATTGTTAGTGGCGCCGAGAAGGGCTAGACAAAGACCTAGTTTAAGGCCGCTTGGCGCCATTTGAGGCAGCCGCTGAAATGTGATTTTCGGCACAGTTGTCTTCCTGCAATTACTAGTGCGATAGTTCTAGCAGCTGTAGTTCTAGCAACTATTAAGGTGCAGGGCAATAGAGTTTGTTTCTTTAGCTAGTGATTTTCGGCTAAATAAGCGCTTTTGAGCGCTACGTAGGCGATAACACCGTAGATGGCAAAGAGAATGAGAAATCCAATTAGCGGAAATTTCATTGCCACTTTGAAGAAAGGACGAATTAGCATGTCAAAGAGGACAATTCCGGTAGCAGCGCTCATTGATGAAACCTGTTGTTTTAGTCGTTTGTTGATAGATATCAGCATGGGGCCGGCAGGTTAAGCTCTGGTTAAGGGCTTGCCTTGTAGTACGAAATATTGCGAGTTACTCGAATTAGTTAGATTTGATGCCGCTAACAAGGATATCGACACAGGTCTGCAGGCGCTCAACCAGCGAGTCTCGGCAGCCTAGCTGTAACCATGACATTTTTTCGCTGAAGCTCATGAGAGCAAGATAACGGCCAATACGTTTAGCATCGATGTCTGCCCGTAGTTCTCCGCTCTCAATGCCCCTTTCCAAAATGTCGATCATGGCTTGGGCTGCAGGGCATTCATTCTCGCTATCGGCTGGCGAGCAGGTGCCAAGTGGCAAGGTCTTCTCTGTGAGAAGTACTTTGAATAAGTCACTGTTTTCTTCAGTCCAGCGGCCGAGGTCGCTTGCTAAAGTCTTGAGAGTGGCCACTGCTCCGGCATTTTTGTGCTCTGGTTGATTAATACGCGCTAAAGCGCTTTCTAGCACACGGTTGTGCAGACCGGTTAAAAGATCTTCTTTGGCTTTGAAATAGCCGTAGAAAGTGACTTTAGAAACTTGGGCTAAGTCTGCGATTTGATCGACAGTGGTTTCTCCATAGCCGCGCTCACGAAAGAGTTTTTCGGCGGCATTGAGCAAGCTCTCTTTTGTACTGGCTTTCTTCTTTTCGCGCAGACCAGGCACTTTGAATCTCCCACTGAGGACATTTTAACCCTGAAGGTTATCTTACTATGGTACAGTTCTTTACTACAGTAAAGAAATTTCTACTTATCTATGTACCGGGCCAGCGAAGCATATTCTATGCAATTTTATTCGACAGTTTGTCAGTTTTTGTCGATTGACATCGGGCCAGGGCCTGGAAATTTTCATAACATACCTTTCCATTTGGTTAGCAATTTGTAGATATCAACTAAACTAAGGTTGGCTCTTTGAGCTGACTAATGTCAAAGGAAACCCACTGTGAGAATTCAAACCTCTCAACTTTTGCAATATTCCAGCTGTTTAGCTTCAATTATTGGTTTTGCCCTGTTGCCACTGACGCTCTCCGGCTGTCAGCGTGAGGAGTCGCAAGGGGCGGCACCGCCACGGGCTACTCCAGTGAAGATTGCGGTGGTTATATCTAAGCCAATTAGTGAAACTTCCACCTATGTTGGCACACTAAAATGCCGCAAATCAGTGACTATCAGGCCACGGGTGTCTGGTTATCTCACTCAAATTTATGTACGCTCCGGCGATATTGTTAAGGCTGGCTCTCTGTTACTAGAGGTTGATCCAGCCAAAGAGCAAGAAGCGCTCAATACTCAGCTAGCTTCGCTCGAATCAAACAAGGCTGAGAAAACCAGTGCTGAAGAGAAATTGCGTTCTCTAAAAGCCGATCGCACAGCTAAAGTTGCTAATCTAGAATTTGCTCGCAGCCAACACAAGCGCTATTCAGACTTGAGCAAAGAAGGGGCTGTTGCTCAAGAGAGTGTTGATCAGTACTCCAATCAACTTAAGGCTGCTGAGGCCGATTTAAATTCGATTGATGCGCAGATTCGCTCACAAGAAGCAGTCATTAATAAGTCAAGTAAACTGCTACAGCAGAGCGACTCACAGACGAAACAAGAGCGATTGCAGTTGGCCTATCACCATGTTTTATCGCCATTTGATGGTGTCGTTGGTGATATTCCTGTCAAGCTTGGTCAATATGTCGAGCCTTCTAGCGACCTCACCACTATCGACCAGAGCCGCCCCTTGGAAGTTTATGTCTATGTGCCCGCAGAACAAGCCTCGCGCTTGCGCAAAGGCATGTCGATGAACATGAGCGATAGCGATGGTAAATCTTTGGGTGACTGCTCTATTTTCTTCATCTCCCCTCAGGTTGATGATCGCAATCAGTCAGTGCTAGTCAAGGCTTTGTTCGCCAATGAGGCCGAACAACTGCGTTCTAATCAACAAGTGACAACCAAGATTGTTTGGGAAACTAAACAACGATTGATGGTGCCAACTAATTCAGTCACTCATATTAGTGGTCAGGATTTTGTCTTTGTGGCCGCAGAAGAAAAGCCCGGCAGTGGTTTCTATGTCGCTAAGCAAAGACCAGTAGAGCTTGGCGACATTTACGAGAACAACTATGTTGTGCAAGGCGGGCTAAAAGGTTCGGAGCAGATTGTTGTTTCTAATGTGCAGAATCTCTACGAAGGGGCTGCCCTGGCTGCAGGTAAGTAATGTTTGTTGATTTCTTCATTCGTCGGCCAATCTTCGCCACAGTTTGTGCCCTGATTATTATTCTTGCTGGTGTCGTCAGTATTCCTACTTTGCCGTTGGCCGAGTATCCAGACATCTCACCACCGAAAGTTTCGGTGACCTCTACCTATACTGGTGCTTCTGCCGAAGTTGTGGAATCTGCCGTGACCACGCCGCTTGAGCAAGCCATTAACGGTGCTCAGAGCATCAAATATATTACTTCTACCAGTGGCAATGACGGCACTTCCACAATCAATATCAATTTCGATTTGGGCCGCGATGTTGACCTTGCTGCCGTTGACGTGCAAAGCCGCATCTCATCAGCTCAGGGACGCTTGCCAGAAGAGGTGAAGAGAACCGGTGTCACTGTTGCCAAAGTCTCTAACTCGTTTGTACTGGCTATCGGTATTCTTACGCCCGATGACCGCTATTCTAGCCAGTTTCTAAGCAACTATGCCGATGTCTACATCAAAGATGCCCTTAAGCGCGTAAAAGGTGTGGGCGATGTGCGCATTTTTGGCGAACGCAAATATTCAATGCGCATCTGGTTGGACCCGACAAAGTTGGTTAATAAGGGTGTCACCCCGCAAGACGTAGTAGCCGCAATAGCTGAGCAGAACGTCCAGGTAGCGGCCGGTCAAATTGGTCAGGCACCACTGCCACCTGGTCAGCTTTTCCAAATGAGTATCAGGGCTCAAGGTCGCCTGAAGAATGCTGAAGAGTTCGAGAATATAATTATTCGTAACGGCTCAGATGGCCAGCTCGTGCGGCTCAAAGATGTAGGACGGGCCGAGCTTGGCGCTGAAGATTATGGCAATGTGGTGCGCTTTAGAGGTAAGGAAGCTGTCGGTATAGGTGTATTTCAAAGGCCTGGCTCTAATGCTCTTGAGATAGCTAGTGGCGTTCGTGCCGAGATGGAGCGCTTGGCTAAGCGTTTTCCTCCGGGTATGAAGCATGAGTTTGCTTTTGATACCACCCTGTCGGTGCGTGAGTCAATCAAAGAAGTATTGATAACTTTGGCTCAAGCTATTGGCTTGGTGGTGCTAGTTATATTCGTCTTCTTGCAGAGCTGGCGTTCGACTCTCATTCCTGTGATTACCATTCCAGTTTCGCTGATTGGTACTTTCGCCGTGATGAAAATGCTCGACTTTTCTATTAATACTCTGACCTTATTTGGTATCACCCTTGCTACCGGATTAGTAGTTGACGATGCCATTGTTGTCATAGAAAACATCACGCGTTTTATTAATGAGAAGCACATGCCAGCCCGGGAGGCCGCTTCTGCTGCTATGGCTGAAGTAACTGGTGCTGTCATTGCCATATCACTGGTGCTCGGTGCGGTGTTCGTGCCCGTGGCGTTCTTCCCTGGCACCACCGGGCAACTCTATAAACAGTTTGCTTTAACCATTGCCATTTCGGTTGCTATTTCTACTTTTAATGCCCTCACCTTAACTCCGGCCCTGTCAGCTTTATGGCTGAAAGAAGGTGTTCATGGGGGCGGTAAATTCTTTAAGCCAATCAACTGGGTGATTGACTCGACCCGTAATTTTTACACTGCCACTTTGGCTCTGGTACTCAAAGTTAAGCCCCTTGTGCTGATTGTGTTCACCCTCTTGATTGGTGGCACCTATTGGCTTTCAAAGGAAGTACCAACGGCTTTCATTCCCAATGAAGACGTGGGCTATTTCATTGTTATTTTGCAAGCCCCAGAGGGCGTTTCAGTCAACTACACCTTGAATGTCTTGAAGAAGCTCGAGAAAGAGCTTGATCACTGCCCGGAGATTGTCTCGTCCTTCGGTATTGCTGGCTTTAGCTTCTCTGGCACAAACCCCAACAACGGCATTGTTTTTTGCAGTCTTAAGCCCTGGCATGACCGCCACGGCGAGGAACACAGTCTTGGTGGCATCATAAACCGCTTGCGTGTTCCGTTTGGCGCTATCACTGAGGCCATGGTTATCCCAGTCAATCCTCCTGCTATTCAGGGGCTGGGCAATTTTGGTGGCTTTGCTTTTGAATTGCAAGATCTTTATGGTACTGATATCAGTCGCTTGGCCCAGACTACTATGCAAGTGATGATGCAGGGCAATCAAGACAAGCAGTTGCGCGGTGTCTTCTCTACCTTTACCGCCAGCAGCCCTCAGCTCATTGCCGAAGTGCTGCGGGACAAAGCCAGGGCCATGAATATTTTGATTGGCGATATTTTCAGCACTTTGCAGATATTTCTTGGCTCACAGTACGTCAACGACTTTGATTTGGGCAATCGCATCTATCGTGTTTATGTGCAGGCCGATGCCTTGTTTAGAGCTAATCCACGCAACATTGACGAGTTTTATGTGCGATCTCAGACCGGCCAGATGGTGCGCATGAGTAACCTTGTCAAAATTGAGCGCACCACCGCAGCACAGACTATTAACCACTACAATCTCTTCCGTTCAGCCGAAGTTAACGGCTCAACAGCTCCTGGAGTTAGCTCTGGTCAAGCAATTGCGGCTATGGAGAGTCTGGCTAAACGCGTTTTGCCGCAAGGTATGAGCTATGAGTGGTCTGGTATTTCGCTAGAAGAAAAAGAGAGTGGACCCCAGGGGACCATTCTCTTTGTGCTTGGCATCATTGTAGTTTTCTTGGTACTGGCTGCTCAGTATGAGAGCTTTGTCGACCCTGTCATTATTCTGTTGTCTGTGCCGCTAGCGATGATGGGGGCGCTTTTAGCTCAATATCTGCGTCATCTAGATAATGACGTTTTCTGTCAAATTGGACTAGTGATGCTGGTTGGCCTCGCCAGCAAGAACGCCATTCTTATTGTTGAGTTCGCCAATCATCTGAAGCTATCAGGCTTGAGCCCTGAAGAAGCGGTTAAAGGTGCTTGCGAAACCCGTTTTCGCCCTATCTTAATGACCTCCCTGGCCTTTGTCTCGGGCATTCTTCCCCTCGTCTTTGCTACAGGCGCAGGGGCTGCCAGCAGACATTCGCTGGGTACTGCTGTCTGCGGCGGTATGATTTTCTCGACAGTTTTGAGCTTGTATATTGTGCCCGTGATTTATCTTACGGTCGGAGCCATACGGGAGAAAATGATGGGTAAAAAGGCTGGGCCGGTTGCTGGATCTCCTAATACCTCTAAAACCCCTGCTGCCGCTGAGGCCCCTGCCCCTGGGGCGGTTGAGCCTGGGCATGACGGGCATAGCAATTAGAACGGGCCTTAAAAAAATAATTTTTGCAATTGAACTTTTTTGAAAGCGCAAGCGTATTAGTAGTCAATCAGGTTTTTTGGACTGCTTTGAGGTTTCTATGAAGGTTCTTACGTCACATAGCAAGATTGTTGCCTTTGCTGTCATCTCTGCCTTGGTTTTGCCGGCCTCCTCTCTGCTTACCCTGCCTCTAAGCGGCTTGCCTGTTTCCATGGCCCAGGCTGCTGAGAGCACTGATAGTGCGCAGATAACCCATGTTCTCAATCGCCTTACCTATGGCCCTCGCCCGGGCGATTTTGAAAAGGTGCGTAGTCTTGGGGTGCAGCGCTTTATTCAGGCCCAGTTAAATCCTTCCAGTATTGCTGAATCTCCCAAAGTGGTAGCGCAGTTAGAGCGCTCAGCCTCTGTGAGAACAGTGCCCTCGAGTCAGCTTTTGCAGCAATTTCAGGAGGCGAGGAAAGAGCGCAAGGCCGCCAAGAACAAAAAGGATGGCTTGGTTGCTGCCAGGGCCAATACCAACATAAGTAGCAGCAATGGGCCCGTAATTAAGGAATTTGGCAGAAAGAGGGTGAAGACCCTCAACGGCGATGCTAGTTTGCGCAGCGAAGTTGAATCTGGGGTGGTTGAAACAAAAATTGTCAGGGCCGTAGAAAGCCCGAGACAGCTTAATGAGTTGATGGCTGATTTCTGGTTCAATCACTTCAATATTTCAATTGGTAAGGGAGTTGATAAGGTTTTGATTGGGCCCTACGAGGAGCAGGCCCTGCGTCCGTATTTGCTCGGTAATTTTCGCGATATGCTCGGTGCCACTATGCATCATCCGGCCATGATGTTTTATCTGGATAATGCCCAGAACACTAAAGCGGGCTATCAATCAGCCAATCCGAAAAACAAGAAGAATGGCCTCAATGAGAACTATGCTCGCGAGCTTCTAGAATTGCACACACTGGGTGTCGATGGTGGTTATAGTCAAAAAGATGTGATGGAGCTGGCCAGAGTTCTTACTGGATGGGGCTTGCCTGGTGGTCGCAAGAACTCGGGTAACGGTGCCTACTGGGCTTCTTTTGATGAGCAGCGGCATGACTTTGGTGATAAGGTCGTCCTTGGTCAGACTATTAAAGGCAGCGGTGCAAAAGAAATTGAGCAGGTCCTCGACATGCTCTCCCGCCATAGTTCTACGGCTCACCATTTGAGCTTTAAGCTGGCCCAATACTTTGTCGACGACAATCCTCCTAGTGCTCTTGTGGAAAAACTAGCAAGTAGCTATCAGCAGTCTGGTGGGAACATCAAGAGTGTTCTCAGTACTTTGTTTTCGAGCCAAGAATTCTGGGATTCTAAATATCAAAACAATAAGTTTAAAAGCCCATTTCATTATCTAGTCTCTTCTTTGCGAGCCACAGGCACGCCAATTCGACAACCGAAGCAATTAACAGCCTTCCTCAAGACCCAAGGACAACCGCTCTATGGCTGTTTAACCCCTGATGGCTATAAGAACACCAAAGAGGCCTGGTTGAACCCAGATGGTCTACTTAAGCGTATGGATTTTGCCGTGCGCCTGGCTGGGTCTGCTGGCACTGCCGATTATCAATCTGTTCTGGGCACCGTTAATGGTGGCAAGCTTTCGCCCCTGACCAGGCAGGCGATCGACAAAGCTCCGGCTGACCAACGAGTTGCTGCATTAATTGGTAGCCCTGAATTTATGAATTATTGAGGAGTATAAAATGAATCGTCGCGACTTTCTCAAAGCAGCTCTGCTCTCGCCCTTAGTTTTTCCTTTGCTCGGCCAACAAGGCTGGGCCTATAGAAATGCCAATGAAGACTTTGGGGCGCAAAAGCTAATTGTCGTGCTTCTACGCGGGGGCATCGATGGTTTAAATGTTGTGGCGCCATACGGAGACAATCGTTATAAGCAAATCAGACCGACCATTGGCATGTCGCGCTCATCCGGTTTGATTGACCTCGATGGCTATTGGGGCATGCACCCCTCCCTAGCGCCTCTTAGTCCGCTTTGGGCTAATCATTCGTTGGCATTTGTTCATGCTTGTGGTTCCCCAGATAAAACCCGCAGCCACTTTGATGCTCAAGACTATATGGAGTCGGGTGTGCCCGGTCAGAAAGCAACAAGTACTGGCTGGATGAACCGGCTGGTGGGGCAGTTGCCTTCAAAGAATTCAGCCTTGCAAGCAATTAGCATAGGGCCGGTCTTGCCGCGCATCTTTGCCGGACCCAGTAGCATTGCTACTATTGCTAAATCGGGTAACTCTGGTGGCAAGGGAGGCGGTAAAGCGGGAAAGAGAATGGGGCGGTACATGCAAAGTCAGGCCAGTGGCACTGTTCCTAGCGTTTTTACCGCAATGTATGGTGGTCGCAATGATGATATGTCTAAAGCTTTTGCTTCCGGAAAGTCTGCTCGCAGTAAGGTTGATGCCATCATGACCGAGGCGGCTGCTGAGCCACAAGAAGAAATGGCAGCAATGACGAAGGAGCAGATTATTGCTAATCGCGGCGCTTTGACGCCAAAGTCTTCCCCTGAATTTGGCAAGCAGTTGGCCACCCTCTTTACGAAAGATCCAACAGTGCAAGTGGCTTTTATTGATTTTGGTGGCTGGGACACACACGTGCGCGAAGGGGCGGAGCAGGGGCAGTTGGCTAATCTATTGCAGCCTTTGGCAGGCGGGCTAGCTGATCTAGTACGCGGTCTTGGTGCGGTTTATAACAACACTACAATTGTGGTTATGTCTGAGTTTGGTCGAACTGCTAGAGAAAATGGTAATGGCGGCACTGATCATGGCCACGGTAATGCCATGTGGTTGATGGGCGGCAGTGTGCCTGGTGGTAAGGTTTACGGCCGCTTTGGTGGTCTAGCTGACAATCAGCTCAACGAAGCCCGTGACTTGCCTACCTCAACTGATTTTCGAGCGGTTATTAGTTCTGTTGTAAGCAGCCGTCTGGGCCTTTCTGCTAAACAGATGGCAGTGGTTTTTCCTGGTTATCAATTTACTGGCAATCCCTTTATTCAAGGGTAATGGAGAATGAGAATGAAATTTCAAAAGACACTGCTTGCCCTTAGTTTGCTGGTAAGTTCTCTCGTTCCGGCCTTAGCGGCCAATGACTATGCTCCAAGCGCCTCACCGCAACAAGAAACACCAGCTTCGCTGCCGCCTCCCGGGCTTGAGGCTGCCAGCACAGGGAGTTCACCTGTAGCAGGTCGAGGCAAAGGTCATAAAGGTAAAGGGCACAAGGGTAAAGGCCAGGGCAGCAATCCGCAAAAGCGGCAACAGATGATGGCTCGGCTTGATACCAATGGCGATGGCATGATCGATGATGGCGAGCGAGCGGCGGCTCAGGCCAAACGAGCGCAGCGTAAAGCCAGCGGTGCTGGCGGCGGAGCCTCTGGTGGTAAAGGCAAGCATGGTAGCAAGAATCCCGCTGACAAGGCCGCTAGAAGGCAAAAAATGATGGCCCGCTTTGACACTAATGGTGATGGTCAGCTTGACTCAAATGAGAAAGCTGCCCTGCAAGCCTTCCGGCAGCAGCGACGCCAGCAAAGAATGCAACGTCAAGGTGGTGGTGGCGCTCCCCAGTGATGCCAGGGCGGTCTTTAGTGCTTAGAGCGCTCGATGTCTTTGTTATAGGCTCGTTTGTTTCCTAGCATCTTGAATGCTTGCGCGCGGTTCCAATAAAAATTGCTATTCTTGCTGTCTAGCTTGATCGCTCTATCAAAGTCGCGAATAGCCTCTTTGTTGGCGCCGATATTGCTGTAAGCACAGCCTCTGTTGTTGAGGGCTGCAGCGCTTTTGGGGTTAACTTTGAGTGATTGACTAAAATCTTCAATGGCCTTTTGCTCGTTTCCTAGTTGACTCCATGTGCGGCCGCGATTGTTGAAGGCGATGGCGTAGTTGGGATTGAGTTCGATGGCTCGGTTGAAGTCAGCAAGGGCACGCTTGTATTGGCGCAATTGCTGCAAGGCGTAGCCTCTATTGTTTAGGGCTTCAAAGTTGGCAGGAGTTTCTTCGAGAATGAGATCGTAGAGTTCTACAGCCTTGCTCCAGCTCTCGCTGTCTAAGGCTTGCTGAGCACTGTTTAGTGCACCATCCATAGGTGTTATAGCTGCTGGGCTTGGCGCGGCTACGGCGGCGACATCTTCTGGTGTGCCAAGAGCACCATTTGGCGCGCTGTTTTGTGCTGCAATTGCTGTCTGCGCCAGGCTAAAAGCGGCCCAACAGGCCAACAATGTTGAGGTGCGGGCGAATATTGTAGAGAGCGTAATGACAGTCCTTCCCGAAATTCAAACAGTTACTACCCCAAAAGTATATCGTTTTCAAATCTCCGTCTTCCTTACGGAGTAAGCTCAGTCGCACACAGATGAGTTAGCTGCGTTAGCTTGGAAACCGCTCTTGAGCGCCATCTTTGCAACTGTTCTTTACTCTTGGCGCTGCTGCAAGAAGTGTTGATGGGGCGGTTTTTTGCTGTGATGGCAAGTGGATTGGTTGGCGCTTGGCTTCCTCCGCCATGAAAGGTTCTCTCAGATTAGCACTATCGCTTGACAGCAAAATAATCGAAAGCTTACCTAGAAAAATCAGGACATCGCCTATTTATGCTGTTTTTAGCTGTCTGAAGTTGTTAGAAAAAAGCGTATTTCTTTTCTTCTCTATAAACACTCGAATCAAGCAAACAGTAAAAATATTTAGCTTTCACCTTTAGCCAGCTGACACAGTGTCTGTGTTGTTGTTGGCTGGAGATGCTGAGCTAAGTGTTCGTTTGGATTTAGTCGAGATAACAAAGTATTGGCTGCGCCTGCAGCTAGTCGCTAACCACAGGAGACCCATCATGTGGAATCCCTTCAGAGTTTTCTTTGTCAAACAGGATCTGCCCGCAGATACCAAAGACACAGATTCTTATTTCGAAAAGCTGATCAAATACATTCCGGCTGACATTGTCGCTGCCTGGCTTGCCATCGATGGCATCCTCAAGGATCAGGCAACCAATCCGCTCTGGCTGGTGTGGTCTGTTTTCGCTTTTCTCACCTGCCTCACCCCGCTCTATGTCGTCTACATGAAGACCGACCCGCCCGGCTTTCGCCCCACCAAGACTTTTCACTGGATGGCGTCAACTCTGGCCTTTGTTGTCTTCATCTTCGCGTTAGGCGGACCTTTCGCTCTGACCTTCTCTTGGTACAGACCTCTCTACGGCACAGTCGTGCTGATTTTGACGACTTTGCTGCTGCCGCTGTTTGAGCGTTTCTTCACTCGGCAACTGCCTACTATTCCTCCGAAGAAATAACTCGATAAAACAACAGGTATGAACCAATGAGACAAGACAATTACCGCGGATTCGAAGACGAGGCTGATGGCTGTGCCGTCTGTCTGCCTTGCCAAACTCGGCCAGTCAGGCCAACCACTGCCCAAAACGTCAACACCCTCTTTGGCATTGACGTCTCGCACCACCAGGGCACCATTGACTGGAAGAAAGTCAAAGCTGCTGGTGTTCAGTTCGTCTTCTTGAAGGCGACCGAAGGCGAGACCTATGTCGACAATCTCTATGCCCGCAACCGCGCCGGCGCCAAAGCTGTGGGTATTCCTTGTGGCGCCTACCATTTCTTTCGCCCTAAGGCCTCGCTGACCGCCCAGATTGACAATTTCGTCAAGACTGTGGGCAAGCTTCAACCTGGTGATCTGCCGCCTGTGCTCGACATCGAAGTGCCAGAGGATTGGAAAGACATCGCCGTCAAAGTGCGGGTGCAGATGATTCTCGACTGGCTTAGCGCCGTTGAGAAGAAACTGGGCGTCAAGCCGTTGATTTATATCAACAATCCCATGGCACGCGATGAGCTGGCCTCAGCTGCCGCGCTGGGCAACTACAAGCTCTGGCTGGCGCACTACACCGACCGTCCGGCACCACGCGTTCCCGCTCCCTGGGCTGGCTGGACATTCTGGCAGTACAGCGAACTCGGTGTTGTCGACGGCGTGCCTTCCCAGAGCTGCGACATGAACCGCTTTGCCGGCACCAATGCCGACCTGCAGCGCTTGCTTGTGCCCGCCAAGGGTGGCCGCATTCGCCGCAAAATCATCAGCGTTCTCTCGCGCATCCTGCGGGTGTAGCGCTGAGGTAGATCCAAAAGGCGTTTCCGATTGGCGGAAATGCAAGAAATAGAAAAACAGAATAGATGAAACTGCTCAAAATCATTGCCATGTCCACTTTGGGCCTGGCTACACTGAGCCCCCTTAGCGCTTGTTCACCAAGCGAAACTAGCCTACCGACGGGAACCTCTGCAAAGGTGCCTGCGGTGGTCTTGCCTGCGGCCTATTGTGTGCCACTGGTGGCACCTGATGCGGCTAGTGGCGAGGCTGGAAGCATCGTGGCCCAAGCCGGCCCTCAGGTCATAGCCAAGGACGGTGACAAAGTCATAGCTGTCAAAGGCTCTTATGTCTGGGCCGAGAAGGGGTCGCACGTTGATGCCTGCGAAGGCGCCACTGTGATTGCCGATTATGGCTCGACCGTTACCGCTTATTCGGGCTCGAAGGTCGATGCTTACGATGGTTCGCTTGTGACTGCTGAAGCCGGCTCGTATGTTGTCACTGAGAGTGCCGATTTGGTGATTGCCAAGCCGGGCTCTCATGTGGAGATCGAAATCGAATAGGAGCGCTCGCTCTTAACTCTAGTAGCGTAGTCAGGGAAACCTGGCTACGCTATTTTTTTTGTTTTAGCACTGCTACTGTATAGCGTAGTATAAAATGACTATTAAAAGTCAAATTGACCGAGGGCTGCCATTGCCATTTAACTTAGACCGTTTGGCGTCTACGCTCGACTTCGGCCCGGCCTAGTTCTGTCAGCATGCATGTGCCGTCGCTTGATTTTTCTATCCAGTTATTGCTGAGCAGAAGTTCTTCTGAACTGTTCAATAGGCTTCGCTCAGACTGGCTCAGACGGTTAGAAATCGCCGGATGTACTACTGGCAGTTGACCGTCTCGGTCGTAGGCTGTGGACATCAGGGCTTGAGCTAGAGTATCTAAGGTAACGCCTCTCATGTTCTTGGTCTCCTGGTCATTGAAATTTTGTTTGGATTGGCCGAGAGCTAGACTGTTGGGTCAGCCGTTGTTGAGCATATCCGATCGGTCGTGTTCGATATATTTTACTGGTCTAACCTTAGTCAAGTAGCAGCCGCGCTATCGGTCATAATGGCAATACCGCCGGCGGTATTGCGGTGCTATTGCATAAAGCACTAGCAGCTCGCTGAAAATATTGCTGCCACTGCGTTTCGGGCTCTTTTGGGGCTGTCATTCAAGACCGCTCTGACTTTCAGGCTGGTGCCTCAACGCGGTTCTAGCAGCGCTGTTTTTGTGGAAAGGCTTGTAAACCATTGTTGCATGCTTGAATAATAACTATGCAGCTGGAATGATTGGCACATCGAATTGGCTCGTCTATATGTGTTCTTGAACTTAGCTAGTAGTGACAACAGACTGTAGGAAGAAATGCGCTTAATAGCAATGCTAATATTGGGTTCAGCTCTGCTTCTTAGCGTTCTCTATGGCGGCTTCATTGCTGGTATTGTTTTTCGTGAACCAGATGTCTGTTTTCTTTTAGCTATGGGGCGCTGGATGGCTCAACACGGGCAGATACCCGGGGTTGATCCCTTTTCTTATACCTATGCTGCCTTTCCTAACGGCAATGCTTATGTTGTCTACCAGTGGCTTTCTGAAGTCATACTCTACGCCGTGCAGGCCATTGCTGGTGCCATTGCCTTACTAGTTTTTACAGCGATTATTCAAGCGATTACATTCATCGTCATTCCGCTCAGGCTGTTTTGTCTTGGTGGAAGCAATCTCTTACTTAGCTCTTTCTTGGTCGCCATTGTTTCACTGGCCTCGCTCTCCCATCCAAGTGTCCGGCCCGAGATGTTCTCCTTTTTGATGACGGCTGTGCTTTTAGAGCTGTTGGCACGTCTTACAAAGCGTGGCCCTGGTCAAGCTATTGATTGGTCTTTTGTTTCACTCGCTTTTGTTTTGCAAATTCTTTGGACTAATTTGCACTGTCTTTTTATCTTTTACTTCATTCTGGTTGGCTTCTTTGTCTTCTGCCTGGGAAGTTATTCTTTAATCAAGAAAGAGAAGTTTGATGGGCGCCTCCAAACCGCTGTTGTTGCCTTTGCTGCTGGTGCACTGGCGACTCTCGTTAACCCTTATGGTTTTTCCATCTGGCCTTTCACTTTTCTTATGCTTAGCGATCCAATCAATAAGACGATCAACGAGCTTAAACCAATGTCCCTGGCTGTTTTCAGCAATGTTCTCAACTATCCCTGGTTCTTGTTGGCAATTTTGGCGACCGTTATTTTCCTGCTCTCGCTGCGCAAGAAGATAACGTCAGGCGAGCAGTTGTATTTTCTCCTGCTCACTCCAGCTGCACTGCTGATGTCCTTTGTGGCTGTGCGCACTTTTCCCCTGGCTGCTTTGATGATGTCGAGCGCTCTAGCTTTCTCTCCGGTCTTGAGACTGTCTGCTGGCAAGCTTGCCCGCCTCGGAACTGAGTGTCAAGCTGTAATTGCGCCCTTAGGCTTGATGTATCTGCTTTCTATCTCAACTTTTTCGGGCTTTGGTGCATATTTGCTGGCAGCCAAAATAATTCCGCCGACCATCCCCGAAGGAAGTGCCGCTTTCCATCCGCCTTTTGATGCAATTAAGTTTTTGCAGCAACCGGCTAATTTACCGCCGGGAAATCTGTTGAATGACTCCCACTATGGGGCGGTGATGATGTGGCAGATGACAGATTCGCCTAAGCTCTTTGTTGATCCCCGATATTTCCTCTACAACGTTCAACTTATGAATGACTATTGGGATATGGTGCTGTACCGCAATAAGCCTGAAGTTTTGCTTGATAAGTACAAAATTTCTTGGGTTTTCCTACCCGCTTCCAGTGCTCTTGTACGTGAGCTCTCTGGGCAGCCTGGGTGGAAAGTACTTTATTCGGATAAAGACGCTGCCATTATTTCGCGAGAGAAATGGCAGAAAGAACCGGGCTTTGGCCCTTAATTGCCAAATAGAGCATGCTTCCGTGTAAGATATGGGCGGCGTTACTCAATTGCTGCAAATGGATAATTTTGAAACTGACAGCTGACAAGGGCTTGAATACTTTTGCGTTTTTCCTACTTCTGTTGGCTGCGGTCTTGCCGGCCTCTGCCGAAGGTGGACAGCGTTTTACCGCGGAGCCATCGGCGGCAGTGGTCCAAAACGGTACTGAGTTTGTCGATAAGCTTTTGCACAGCGCCACTACTATTGGTGCCTATAGGGTGACTGCCGATCTGGCCATGCAAAAGAAGGGCAAGCTCAGTAAGACAGTGGCTCAATTTACCTTTAAAGCTCCCAGCCTGCTGCGTGTCGATGTCTTGAGCGGCGGTATGAATACTGGTGCGGCGGTGGCTGTTCGTGCCGATGGGGGAATCTGTGCCAAAGGTGGTCCGGCCTTGTTTGGCCTAAAAATGAATCTAGAGAAAGGCTCTCGCCTTCTGCGTCTGCCCAATGGCTTGTTGGTGACCGGCTGTGATTTTGCCTCACTTGTACGTTGGCTTAAGTTGCAAGCTAAATCTGGTGCCGAGGTTTCGGTATCGGCGATGCCGCTAAAAATTGATGAACTCTCCAATGTTATCGTCGTTGAGTTGCGAGACAGCGGTCCATTTAGCGCGTCGGTGGCGCAGCGCGTCTTGGTTGATCCCAGCCGCATGCTGCCTATCGAGTGGATACTCTTTAAAGAGGGTGCCTTACTCTCTTCTACCAAATTTAGAAATTTAGAGCTATTACCCCAAGTCGATGAATCGATTTTTCAACTTTAGAAACTCCCTCGTTAGATAGTCAGGTATAGAAAGTATGTTATCTCGAACCATCTCAAACCAGTTGCTATCTAAGTTGATGGCCATTAGCTTGTCGCTTTTGGCAACGATTTTGCCGCCCTTGCCTGCTTTTGCTATCGAGGAAAAGAGTGAGACTGAGGTGGCTGGTTCAACTGCCGATAGTGCCGCTCAGGCGGAGATGGAAAAACAATTGGCCTTGCCTTTGGACAATCTTGAAGACATTGGCTACACCTTGCAGCGTGTTCAGCAGCAAGCCATTGATTTGTATGTCGAAGCAACTCGCAAGCGCCGAGAATCGAAGGTAATTTCTAAGTGTTTAGTAATTCCCCATGAAAAATTACAAGCCGAAAGTCATTACCAACCACTGCGTAAGGCCTGGCTCGTCTTCTTTGTCGGCACGATGGAACCGCTTGTGCAGCTGCTTGTGCATGACGTCCATGAGGTTGAAGCGCATTTGTCTGAAGTAAAAGTTGTGCACGGCAAGAAAAAGCAGTTTGAGCACGTATATGCTAAATGGCGCGAAGCGATCACGGGCATTAATCGACATCTCGATGTTTTGGCTGAGCAGATCAATTCTAGTGACCCTAGCAATATTATTGTTGCCACTGAAGCGAAAGAGATTGACCTGGAGATTATTAAAGCCATGCAATTGCGCATGAGGGCCTATGCTATTTTGGCTGAAGCTGGCCCGGCTGGTAAAAGCCAGTAGCAGTCTTTCTAAATCTTTTCGCCAAAAGCCAGACTCAAAGCCCACATGGCTTTATTGAATACTCGTGGAGCGGAGAGACCAGCATTGTACATGCGGCTTTCTTGCTCAGGAATTTGGCCGAT
>CALRJJ020000005.1:0-22070 GCA_943367505.1 Flavobacterium psychrophilum
TCTTCTTGCCATACAGAGAATGGTGGTAGTAGTCGGCCATGCCCATAAAATCATGGCCAGTTTTGCCTTTTGCAGCGGTCTTAGATGAATCTTCGAGGGCAAAAGCTGGTTCGATAAACCATAGCGGGCTGCCAGACGGGGCGCTGGCCATGGCGACAAAGAGAGCGAAACTAGCTACTAATACTGGACGCATCAGCTAACTCCGTTGGGGAAGAAGCATTGTCGAGCTATCTTGACATATTTACCTTAAGCGATTCCAATAATCAGGGTTCTCCGGTTACAATTGGTGGCTATGTTTGTCATTGATGATTTGCTAAACCATGTCTGAAGCGCCCAGTAAATCCGAAATTAGAGACAGTGTCATCTACTACACTTGTCAGCGTCGTTGCTATGGGGTAACCGGCCAGTCTGGCATTTGTTGCACCTTGGGTAACAGAGACTGGATCATGGGCCCTATAACTGATGCCAAAGAGTTTCTCGCAAGGCTCAATGTGCGCTTTGGTAAAAAGTATAAATACGACGACGTCTTTATTGAGTTTGAGGAAGGTCGTCGCCTGTTTCCTGAACGCTCATGCTGGCAGAACCCAGATCACTTTCCTGCTCTTCGTGTCTTAATTGACCCTGAAGAATCTTACCCTTGCCAGTTTCTTGAGAATCACCAGTGCACTATTCAAGATATAAAGCCGAAAATTTGTGCTGACTACCTCTGTGATCACCTCAAGCATGTGGTTTCTACCGTCACTGGCGAGAACCCTTAATCACAATTTTTACCATTTATGCAAAATTGGGTTTCTTGATCACAAGTTCATCACTTTTATCGAATAAAACTTTGTGATGAGGTCGGGATTGGTAATGCATCATTGCTAGTAAAGTAGTTGTAGTAACGGAGTGCCGACTATTAGTTCAGGAGGCCTGATTTATTTGAGTGTTGACGCAAGGCTCTAAGGCATAGTCATTCGCTGCTTAAAAGCAGCCACAATTTAAAACCAGCGTATGTGCCACGGCGTGAGAACTACAGCAGTGACTCTCGGTCACTCTTGTAATTTTGTTCAAAGCCTGAAGCATTGTTTTTGCGCGCCGTTTTTCAAAGTTGACACTGTCTGTAGTGTCGCTGTTTTTTGCTGCCTTTTTGGCAGCCCGGTTCGAAATTCGAAATATTGGAGGCAAAAATGTTATCGTTTAAGGCCCTAGGCCTAGCTTTGGCGCGCCCATTTGGACGTAGTTCGCAGTCATCGATGTGCTTGCGACTTGGTGCATTGATAGCGCTGGCGCTGTTTGTACTTAGTGCTGTTCCCGCTGTCTGGGCTGAGCCCGTAGCAGGAAAGCTTGACAGTGCACAGGATGGCAATCCCAAAATCACATTAGTCTCTAACTCTGATGGTGGGAAGCCTGTCGAAGTGGCGATACCTGCCAATGCCACTGTGCTGCTTAATGGAGACGCGGCCACTCTTGCCGATCTCAAAAGTGGCGACGATATAAAAGTTGTGAGCGAGAATAATCCGTCACAGGTCTTAGCTACCCGCAACAAGCCTGGCATTGTCCTGGCTGCAAACGGAAATCAGTTGCGGCTCACCACTGATTATCTCGACAAGTTCTCCTGTGCTGTAGCCCCTACTACCAAAGTTTTATTGAATGGCTCACCAGCAGTTGCTTCTGACCTTAAGGTTGGCGATGAGGTGTCCATCGTTTCTGCCAAAGATGGCTCGGTCAAGCAAGTTTCAGTTACGCGCCATTCGCTACTTACCGATTTTTACAATAACTTCCGTTCAAACCTATTTAAGCCTTTGCTCTTGTTCTTCTACCTCGGTTTCAGTATTCCGCTGTTGAAAATTGCCTTTGATTTTCCTCAGCAAATCTACCAAGGCCTGACTATCTATTTGTTGATTTCCATTGGCTGGCATGGTGGTGAAGAGTTAGCCGTTCTTAGCGGTGGTACTTTGGCTCAGGCTCTGATGTTTGTTGGGCTGGGTTTGGTCACCAACACGCTCATTGGTTTGGCCACCTACTTCTTACTCCGTCGCATCATTCCGAAAATGCGTCGCATTGATTCGGCCACAGTTGCTGCCTACTATGGCTCTGATTCAGCTGGAACCTTCGTCACTTGTTTGGGCGTTTTGCAAGCTGCTCACATTGCTTTTGCTGCCTACATGCCCGTAATGCTTGCTGCCATGGAAATTCCTGGTTGCTTGGTCGGTTTGTATTTGGTATCACGTCTGCGCAAAAGTGGTATGGACGCCAAAGGCAATATGCCGGGTGAAGACGGTTATAACGCCGATACTATTCCTGGCCTATACGCCACAGTTAAGAGCAGCCGAGTGCCTGATAGCTTTAGACCAGCTCACGCTATGGCTGGTGCTGCTAAAAGCTTTGACTCTGGTTCCAATGGTTCTTCTGGCTCTTCGGCTCATATGTCCGACACTGCTACAGCTGTGCAGACAAGAGGGTCGCAACATCGTGTTGAGCCCGACATATTGGTTGATGAGGAAGTGCCTGTGGTGCACAGCCCTGCCAAGATATTGCGCGAAGTGTTCTTGAACCCTGGCATTATCCTGCTCTTTGGTGGCATTCTTGTGGGCTTCTTGAGCCGCCAGCAAGGCTACAAAGTTGTACAAGCTGACGACCAGCTATTTGTTTCGCTCTTTCAAGGGATGCTTTGTCTCTTCCTCTTAGAGATGGGCATGACTGCTGCTAGAAGGCTGAAAGATTTGCAAGCTGCTAGCTGGAAGTTCGTTGTTTTCGCTCTTCTTGCACCGAATCTTTTCGCTATGTTTGGTTTGGCTTCGGCTTGTCTCTTTAGCCATGCCATTAATCAACCCTTACAGCTTGGTACTTATGTTTTGTTTGCAGTGCTATGTGCTGCTGCCTCTTATATCGCCGTACCAGCAATTCAACGCATCGCTATTCCAGAAGCTAGCCCTACCTTGCCGCTGGCAGCCTCTCTTGGTCTGACGTTCTCTTACAACGTCACTATCGGTATCCCTCTTTATTTAGTGCTGGCTCAGCAGATTATTCGCGCTTTTCCAGTTGGTCTCTAGCTCGGGTCTCTTTTTCAAAATACAGCTATCAAAACTTCAGGAGTTTTAAATGAAAACGCTTCACTACAAGGGGTCCACAATCAATGCTGCTTCTCCCTATTTCGCATCTTCGACACAAAAATCGAAACATACTTGGTTCGATAAGGGCATATTGATTGTTGCAGTGGTCTCTTGTTCGATTGCTATTGCCATTGCCAATCGACCAAGGCCAGCAGAGAAGCTTGGTCTTGAGTATTTGAAAAATGGACGCTACGAGGAAGCCTCTTCCACGCTAAAACACGCTATTGGCACACACGGGCCTTCTTGCGAGAGTTATCTTGGCCTCGCCAAAGCCTGCAACCGCACCTCCCACTATAAGGAAGGTTTGCAATACGCTGACCAGGCGCTTAGACACTTCCCAACCGAACCTTCTGTTTGGGCTGAGCGAGCCGTTTCTAACTTGGGTATGCGCGATTATCGGGCTGCTTTAATCGATGCGGAAGAGGCGCTCATTTACGACAGTAATAATGTCAGAGCTCTGAATATTCGCAATCGGGCCCAAACTATGTTGGCTCAGAGCGGTGGAAGCTTAGATGCTGACGTTGATGCCGCCTTAGAAGCCAGCAATGGCCAGGTTCATTAGTTGGTGCCTTGTAGTTTGAGCCGCCTGCTATACTCAAGCTATTGGTTCGACGAGTGGTTCGCTTATGCTAAGGAACCGTGCTATCGGAGTCCCTGCCCTCGGAATCCATATCTCGTCTATGCTTTTGCTGATCGGAATTTCCGTCGCTAGCTTTGCTCATGGCAGTGCTTATGCGGGTAATTCTTATTCCAGAAGCGCCTACGCTGTCAATGCTTATGCTGGAAACAAGAATGAAGGAATGCGGCTCTTACCCTTCCCTACTGAATACTCAGTTGGTACTGTGGGCTTGCTTGATAAGACTCATGCATTAACCGCTAAGGGCAGACTCTTGCCTATTGGTGAGGCCCGGGGCTTAATCAAAGTGCCGCAAGATAAATTGGTGAAGCTCTATCCAGGTGTGCAGTTCTTTCAGCATCCGGAGTTTTTGCTCAAGCTGCCCCCTGATGGAATTGATTACATCAACCTGCGTTTCACTGCGATGACTGATGCCGATGAAAAGATCAGTGATCGATTAGTTCCCTATATTCATCATCTTTCAGGCTTGAAAGGGATTGATATGGACCAGTCTGAAACTACTGATGCTGGCTTATCTAAGCTTGGCACAATGCCGGAGCTGAGAGCATTGGCGTTGGCTGAGACTATGGTCACTGGCAAGTGTTTGCGCGATCTGACTGGATGCAAAAAACTGGAAGCATTGCGTTTTGGAAAAGAGACTATCGACAATGAGAGTTTGCGCTATTTAAAAGAGTTTCCCAACCTCGCTAATTTAGAATTATCGCGTACGAACTTGTCATTGCGCGGCCTTGAGCATGTGAGCAAATGCACTAAGTTGAAGTCTCTCGACATCAACGAGAACCCAGCTATTGATGATAGAGCCGTTCCTCTGCTGTTGAAATTGACGAATTTAGATCACCTTTTCATAAAGCAAACCAAGATTTCGTTTGCTGGTTTGCTGCAACTAAGTAAATTAGGCACTATCAAAATCGCCCTTCCTCAGTCTTTTGATCGATACACAAAAGCTCAGCAAGAGCAGATAAGAAAGCATTTCCCTCTCTTTAAACACAAGAAGGCCAAAGGTGAAGTCGCGGTAGACTCTTACACCAAGACAATGTTTGGGCCACTATCGCGGTAAGGCGAATCACAGTACTCTGATTCTGTGGACCTCTTACCGCAGGCACTGGAGTTAGTTTCGCTTCAGTGGCTGTTTCGCTATCGGCTTCGATTGGTAGATTTAACTTGTTCATATCTCTCTGACTGTGATTTTGGGATTTTTAGATTATTCGTGGAGTCATAGAATTGGGTGCGCATTCATAGGAATGCGCACCCTTTCAATTTGTTTCTACTGAAGCAGAAATTAGTAGTAAACGGTAGCACATGGCAACTGCTCAAAGGAGTTGGTCTGTTCAAATTTACAGCTGGTTTGAAACGTTGATTACATTGATAACACCAAACCTCTGTTACCTTAAAATGCTCATCCCATCCGGCAAAGGAACCGCTTCGTAGGCAATGCCAACAGATTGGTTCGGCTGCTAACCAGACCGCACCAGTAACCAGAGCCATTAACAAGGGAATAATAAGTGCAGGCTTCAACAGCCAAATTGGTTTCATTATGGGAAGTGCGAACATATCTAGCTCTCGTCAATTTAGAGAGGGTACCTTTTCATTCTGCTACCGATGAACAATTCATGCAACACTCTCATCTTATCTCAGACGTTGGACAATCACGCCGCATTGATCATCGATGAAGGATCGACAATCAGTGTTAGATCGTGGCCAATAGACTGTGGACATTAGGCATAGCGAGACAATTGCTGTAGCCGCCAGCCAGAGGAAATTGTTCTGTACGAATGAACTGGTTTCGGCACCCATGAAAAGTACTATCGTTACCAGCAGAATGGCTTGGCCACCAGTTATTGAAATGACAAAATACTGAGCAAGTCCGTAAATAGACTCTTGCATTAATCCGTTCAATCCATTTGATGTGGTTGAACTGATAAACCCAGAAAACATCTCTCCCGGCGTGGGCGAGTGCATAATTCTGTGAAAGACAATGCGCAAATATATAAGAGACAGCGGAGACATCACTAGGCATAGTGTAAAGACCAGTACCGCATCCGTGCGCACAAACACAATGAGATTTGGAGGGTTGTTTCTTCTAGAAATGATTTCGAAGAACCACGGTGCCAGAGCCATGAGCACGACACAAGTAAAATCGAGGCTAGCTCCTATTGAGCGTTTCATCCCCACCAACCAGTATGGAGAATTGGCAATAGCTGGCGCTGGTGCGGCGGAAAGAGCTGATACGCTTGCGTTTGATTCTTCAGCCTTAGTTCTAGTTGAGAGCTCTAAGTCTTCCCTCTCTTTAAACACAAGAAGGCCAAACGGTCGCAGTAGACTCTTACACCAAGACAATGTTTGGGCCAGTATCGCGGTAAGGCGAATCACAGTACTCTGATTCTGTGGACGTCTTACCACAGGCACTGGAGTTAGTTTCGCTTCAGAAGGTGTTTCGCTTTCGGCTTCGATTGGTAGATTCAACTCGTTCATATCAACCTGGGCGTGACTTATGGATTTTCATTTTATCTCAATCGCTTAACTTCAAAGCCGCAGAGATAGTCTATGGTTGATTCCAAGTCTGTTTGAGAGCGCGGCCAGTTTGCTGCCGCTGCTACCAAGAATGGGAAGAGAGGCAAGGTGGCCCAGGCTGCTACAGTTTGAGTTGCGGTATTTGCTGCTCCGAATAGATTTAACGATAGACACACTGATATTGCTATGCTGCCAATGATTGTGCCCAGTGCAAGAACGTAGTACTGAAGCAGGGCAAAGACAAGCTCAAGATACACTCCAGAAATTCCTGTTGCTTGTGAAATCGTGACAGTGCCGGCGAACATTTCGCCCGGCGTGGGTGAACGAAGTAGTCTTCGAAAAACAAAGCGCAGGTAAAGCAGTGGCAGAGGAGAAAATGCCAGACAAAAACATCCAAACATCACATAGTCGTTAGTGATAGCTCCGAAAGTATGGACTGGCATTGGATGGCTGAAATAGCGAAAGAGACAGGGTACAAACGCCAAAAGGCCAATGGCAGTAAAGTCGATGCAGACTCCAATAGCGCGATCTAGAGCGATCATGCTTGCCGAGGTATTTTTACTTTGAACTACATCTAGCGCTGCGGCAGCTGAATGTTCTAGCTCTGCACTAGCCTGCGGCTGCTCTGTAATCTCAACTTCAGCTGACTGTCTGTGAACTTCCATAGAATCAAAATCATTTCTCGCAGGGCATCTACTCTTTATGCCCTGCTGCGGCCCACTCGCAACTTAACCACCATAACCAGGTTGTGGTCTGCCCATTTGTAGAGTGAGGATCATCATGGCATTCTGCCAGCTACCGGTATAGCGACCACTGTAGACGAAATGTTCGAAGGCTGCTGGGAAGTCAGTTTGCGAAAGAGCAACTTCTTCAGGGCTGTACCAACCTACGAAGCCTTCGCAAGTAGTAGCTGGTTGGTAGCCTTCGCCAGGAGGTGGGCCGTAGTCTACTGGGTTGCTGCCGCCAGCGCCGCCTACTGTAGGAACGCCGTCGTCAGCGAAACCGCTGCTAGATGAGTGGCCTCTGGCGCCTGACTGGCCCCATTCGCCTGGAGGAGCGATGAACTCGTCATTGCCAGAAGCATCGGGCATGTAGCTGCCGTGGCCGGTGGTTAGGCCAGCATCGCGGCGATCCATGATGCCAGCATTGATGCGGTGAGCTTTGTTGAAGCCCATGTAAGGGGGCAAGCCATTGACGCCTTCGTCGCCGTAGATATGCTCGGCGTGGCCGCCAGCTTCGTAGACGAAGCTATCCATGGTGGTTGGGGGAAGACCGTTCTTCAACCCGGTAGCCACTCTTTGTTGAGCTTCGGCTGGTGAAGAAACAAGACCGCTGAGCAAGACTGCTGCAGTTAGAACCACTTGAATTGCTTGTTTGGCAAATGCGCTCATTTTCTCGGCCCCTTTAGTAAGTGCTGCACTGGCAACGTGTTTAATATAGGTAAGGGGGTTGGCAGGACCCGGGCAAAGATTTGGCAGACTTTTGGCATTCCTGAATTTGCAATAATAGCTAGATGTCTTTAAGCCTCTCCAAAAAAGCACTGATTCTCGTGGCCATTCCCCTGGCCTTTGAAATAGTCTTTGTCGTTAGTTTGTCGGCCTTGCTCTATTCGGTCGACAACGAGCGCCAGCGTGAGAACCACGCCCGCGAGGTAAGCGCTAGCGTCAACGCCGCTCTAACCGCCCTGCTAGACAGGTTTTCGTCTTGTGTGCTCTATCACGTATCCGATAGCCCTTCGTTCAAAAAGCGCTTTGAGACTTCGCGTTACAAGATTCGCGCCCAGATAGATGGCCTTGAAGCCCTGGTGCGCAATCATCCTGAAGAAAAGGCCGCCGTTGACAAGATTACGGACCTGCTCACTGTCTCGGTAGAAAATCTTCAGCGGGCTCAAGGTCAGCTTGAATTGGGCAATAAAATCGGAGCCGCCCGCATGTGGATGCGCGCCGACAAAGACATCGGTCATCTCCTGGGGGCGATAGATGAAATTACTGTCTATCAAGAGAAGGTCTTGGCTGAGCGGAAGGCTGCCCAGGCCGGCTATCGCCGCGCGGTAGAGATTATTTTGCCGGCTGGGCTGCTATTGAACGTGCTTATAGCCATTGGTCTAGCTTTCTACTTCAATCGCGGTACTACCAGGCGGCTTAATGTTTTGTTGGACAATACCAAGCGCCTGGCAGTTGATCAACCGTTAAACCCGCCTCTGGTTGGCCGCGATGAAATTGCTCGGCTCGACCATACTTTCCGTGATATGGCTTCGGCTTTGGAAGAATCCCGGCGCAAAGAGCATGCGGTGGTCGACAATGCTGAAGACGTTATCTGCTCCCTCGACCGCGATGGCCGCTTCCTCGCTGTAAACCCAGCGGTGGCAAGGCTCTGGGGCTACTCTGATGAAGATTTGATTGGCGATGGGCTCGATGCCATTGTCCATGAAGACGATGTCAAAGCGACTTTTAAGGCGATCGATGACCTGGTGGCCAGTGCCAGTGGCACAGGGGCATTTGAGAACCGCATTATTTGCCAGGACGGTCGTGGCGTTGACTTTGCTTGGTCTGCCCATTGGTCTAAGGCTGATAAAACGCTGTTTTGCGTGGCTCGCGATATCACTGAGCGCAAGCAGGTCGACCGCATGAAGCGCGATTTTGTCGCCATGGTTAGTCATGACTTGCGCACTCCTTTGACTTCGATTCAGATGGTTCTATCGCTTTTAGAGGCCGAAGCCTATGGCCAGCTTAGCGATAGCGGCCATGAAAACTTAGAGGCGGCCGAGGCTAACGTTAACCGTTTGATTGGTTTGGTTAATGGTCTGCTCGACCTTGAGAAAATGGAGTCGGGCAAATTAATACTGCTGCGTGAAAGCTATAAGGTTGCTGATATTCTCACGCCGTCTTTGCAAGCGGTGCGTGGATTCGCTGAGCAGCAAGGGGTGAAGTTGGCTGCTCCAGCTCACGGCAATCCCGAGATTTTTGCCGACCGCGACCGTCTGGTGCAGGTCATTATCAATTTGGTTTCTAATGCCATCAAGTTTTCCCCTAAAGGTGGCACTGTCACCTTGGCTATCGCTGAAGAGCCCGACTGGATCAGGTTTAATATCATTGACCAGGGAAGGGGAGTTCCCGAGCAGTTGCGCGAGGCGATTTTTGATAGATTTAAACAGGTTGAAATCGATGATGCCAAGGTAAAAGGCGGAAGTGGTTTGGGGCTAGCTATCTGTAAGGCAATTGTTGAGCGTCATGGTGGAACAATTGGGGTAGATTCGCAAGAGGGAAGGGGCAGTACCTTCTGGTTTAGGATTCCGCGCAAGATACAAACTGTTTGAGGTTCACGTGGCCAAAGTTCTGATTGTCGAAGATGACGTTTCGCTGGGCAAGATGATTCGCGACTGGCTTTTGATGGAGCATCATAAAGTCGAGATCGTCACCGATGGTGCCGAGGCTCAGAACATGTTGAAAGTCTATGAGTACGACATTCTCATTCTTGATTGGGAGCTGCCTCACGTTTCTGGAATTGAAATTCTCAAAGAGTTTCGTGGACGTGGCGGCACCACTCCAGTGCTTGTGCTTACCGGCAAAGGTGAGATCGACGATAAAGAAACCGGTTTCGATGCTGGTGCCGATGATTATTTGACCAAACCATTTCACGGCAAAGAGCTAACAGCCAGGCTGCGAGCTCTTTTAAGACGTCCTGAAGGATATGTTGGCGATTTGCTCAAGTTTGCTCACCTTACCCTCGATCACCAAAACTTTCAGGTGATGAAGAATGGGGAAGAAATCAGGCTCTTACCTAAAGAATTTGCTTTGCTGGAATTTCTCATGCGCAATCCCAATCGCGTTTTTGCTGCTGAGGCGCTGCTCAATCGCGTTTGGGTAACTGAGTCAGAAGCCACTGTTGATGCGCTTACCACTTGCATTAAGCGCTTGCGCAAGAAAATAGATGTAGAAGGGCAGCCTTCTATTATTCGTACTATTCACGGTGTCGGCTATCGCTTAGAAGCTTAAACCAAGCTATCTAACCTCTACTTTGTAGTATTGATTTTCGCTTGCATGATTGGCGGAAGGGAGATTCTGCCATGGCATAGAGAATGTCCATGCCCACAGTTGCTCCGAGAATGGCAGTAATGTGCGATGGGTCATAAGGTGGTGAGACTTCCACTACATCTCCGCCGACAATGTTTAAACCGCGAAATCCCCAGAGAATTTCTCTCTGCATAGCCGAGGTAATGCCACCGGGCATGGGCGTTCCCGTGCCTGGTGCAAAGGCTGGGTCCATGCCGTCTACATCAAGTGAGATATAGCATTTGCGGTCGCCGACCACTTGCCTCACTCTATCAATAATTGCTTGCGCGCCCATGTGCAGGCACTTGTCGGCAGTTATCACAGTGAATTTGTCATCAGGCGGAATGAGCGTACGGATGCCGATTTGAATTGAGGTTTCGGGATCGATGAGACCCTCTTTTTCGGCATACCAGAACATACTGCCATGATTGAGGTGTTTGGCCTCGTGAGTGTCAGTGTGAGCGTCAAAGTGAATCAATGAGAGCTTGCCGTGATGCTTAGCGTGAGCTTTGATGGCCGGATAGGCTACTAAGTGATCGCCGCCCAGTCCGAGAGTTCCGGCACCGCTTGCGGCCATTAAGCCCACATGCTTTTCTGTATTGGCGAGCATTTGATCTACTTGGCCTGGGTAGAACGGAATATCGCCGTAGTCAATCAACTTGTATTCTTGCATTAGATCGTAGTCGAAGGGCCAGTGTATACCGGTGAGACCGACAAACAGCGACTGTTCGCGAATACTGCGTGGGCCGTAGCGTGTTCCTGGGCGATTAACAATCTCTATGTCACACGGTACTCCGTAGACAACAAATTCGGCTCCGTTGAGTTCTTGAGTGTGTTCTGCGCGCCAGAATGTGGGAATTCCGTGATACGGTACGCGTCCGAGAATGGTCTTTGAGTCCAGTATTCCCGACATAAGGGCTCCCATATAGATTGAAAGTAAGGCTCCGAATTAAATCAGATATGTCAGTACGCTGTCAATGTGATGGTGTGGCTTATCGTCTGTTTCTGCCGAATAGCAAAGATTGGTTGATGGCGACCGCACTATATGTGGTGCCAAAGGTGATGGAGTAGTTTTGTCTTTGTGCATAGATCTCGGCGTCCAAGAATGGCTCTGTGTCTACTTGTGGCGGACTTGTGTCTTAACTGTGGCGGACTTGTGGCAGAAAAAGTTTTACTTGCCAAATCGTATTTGCGATTGTATTGTCATGGGGTGAGTCGGAATTGCAATCGCAACCAACCGACAAATTTCAAAAAACAGTAAAGGTTTTCACTGAACAAGCCACGGGCTTTCAGCTATATCCCTGTGCGTTTTTGAAAAAAAAAGACAACGACATTTCGCCTTTCCCCCAAGAGGAATATCCCATGGACAAGCCTAGCCACGATCACGTTAAACACAGCCACAAGCATGGCGACAACCAAGCCAATATGGCCGCAGATATCCAAGATGCTCGTGTGGCCTGGGATCTCTGGAACAGCAAGAATCCTCAAGATTGGGACAAGGCTTTAGCCATTGTTGATAAGAACAATGAGCATAAGCACAAATACAACAAGAAACAGTGGAACGGCGCTATGGATGAAGTGGCTGCCGAAGCTGAAGCTAAGAAAGTTCACCAGCAATCAAAAACTCTGCGTCCACACAACAGAGCTGCAGCAAAGTCTGATGCCGCAGATGATGGTGTTATTGAGATCAAAGATATCAATGCCCTTGATGATAAAAATCCAGCTGCGCATTCCGCAGACGCTGTTCCTCGTATCAAACACCCAGGCTATGCTCCTGATAGTCGATTCGCTCCAGAAGTGCCAAACAGCCCTGCTTATGATGCTGTCTACAATCAGCCAAAGCCTGAGTTTCATGGTCTCGATTTGGGTATCGTCAAGCTTGGCTACAACGACTATCCTGAAGGTGGCTCGCTAGTGGCCGGTGTTAATGTTGGCGTAGCTAAAACCGATGTGGAGCTGGGTACTAAAACCGGTGTTGCTGCTGAGTTTATGCCAATTGATAACAGTCCCATTCACGCTAGAACAGACGCTTTTGTCAATCTCAGCAAAGATGGTATCCGCGGCGATGTTGGCGCTGGTGCCAACTTCTTCAATCTCGTCAACGGTGACGCTGATTTCGATGCCAGAGTTGGCAGAAATACCGGTGTTGATGGTGATGTCCGCGGTCGTGTCTATCCTGTTGATGTGCAAGCTGAGGCCGGTGCTGGTGTTGGTCCAGACGGCGTGCATGCTTATACCGGTGCCAACACTGACGCAGCAGATTTAGTTGGTGTTCGCACTGGCGGTCATTTCGATTTAGATAACGAAGATTCTAGTGTTGGTGCTGGTGTTGGCCTGAGAGCAGGAGATAGCACTCTTGATTTTGGTCCAAGCATCTACACTGATCGCAATAGAACCATTAGACCAGATTTGCAATTGGACACAGGTTCAATTGATGATGAGACGTTCTATCCTACTGGTACCAGACGTAACAGAGAATAGTGACCGATCATCAAAAAGCTCCACGGGGGTGGCAGAGAGAAGCAGCTGAGCAATCAGCTGCTTTCCTCTTGGAGGGGCAGTTTTGGTATTTGACCCATGTCGGTCTCAGTTCTGTGTCTGAATCATTGTGCTAGTAGGTTACTCAAGCACTAGGCAGGGTGAAGTGAAATACACTGCCTTTTGCTTTGCCGTTAGTTACCCAGATTTGGCCACCGTGCAGGTTGACTATTTCTTTGCAGATCGTCAGCCCAAGGCCTGTTCCGCCTTTGGTGTTGTGAGTTGAATCTGACACTTGTTGAAAGCGTTCAAAAATTGTTGATACCATGTCTGGTGGAATACCAGGGCCTTGATCTGTGACAGTGATCTCTACCATTGGTTTAGCAGATTCTTTTTGACTAGATTCTTTCTTCCACTCTTCTTGCTGGCTAATTGTGGCGGCTAAAATCAGACGACTATCAGCTGGGGAGAATTTTATTGCATTTGAAACTAGATTGAAAATTACGCGGTTGAGTTTCTCTTTGTCTGCCACTACTGCCAGGTTGGTTGGTGGGCACTCGAAATGAATTTTGCCTTCTTCGGTTAGGGCCGCGACATTTTGTTTTACTGTGTTGAATACTTCTTGCAGATCAACTATCTCACTAGTTAGTACCATGGTGCCCGATTTGATTTTTTCGATATCAAGCAGGTCGTTAATCAGTCCAATCATTCTGACACCGTTTCTCTCTGCGGCTTTTATCAGCCTTTCGCCCCGTTCATTTAGTTGGCCGAGCATGCCAGCTTCGGCCATTTCTAGAGTTCCTTGAATGGTACTGAGTGGTAGGCGCAAATCATGGGTAAACATAGCCACCATCTCTTGCCTGGCCCTCTCTAGCTCTTTGCGGTCAGTCATATCGTGTACGACAAAGAAAAGAGACCGTTCTACTTCAGACCAGTGGCCAGACCAGAGAGTGTCTACATACGAGCTTTCTTGCTGATTGAGGCGTTTTCGCACCACAAATTCGCGTTCCTGGTCGCCTGAATGATTACGCAAGTTATTCATCCAAGAGAGCATTTCTTCTCTGCTGCTCTCATCTATCACATCTACTAATCTATAACCAACGAGTTCATCAGGTTCTAGGCCAAATAAGTCAAAGCTGGCCGGGTTGACGCTGAGAAATCGCCCGTCCTTGTCAACGGCGCAAATAGTATCAAGGGCATTTTCAATTACTGCCCGTTCTTTGTGGCTAAGGTCGTTTAAGGCCCGAGCCATTTTGCGAAAGACGCGATCGGCTTCGGCAATTTCGTCACTACCTTGCAAGGGCGCGCGCAGCTGCACGCCAGTTGCCAGTCGCTCTGCGTTTTCTTTCAATACCCGCAGTCTACCGGTGACATCTTTCAATAAAAATATGGCTAGGGCAATGCTAAGAATGACGTTCACTACCGCTGCAATAGCCGCTACACCAAGGGTTTGCTCGCGCAGTTCAGATTGCCGATTGGGGCTGCGATCGGCCCAATCGCGCCGGTAAATTGCCTCTAGCTCTTGATTCTTGGCACCAAGTTGCCTAATTGTGGCAGGCATATTCCTCAAGACTTCTACGTCTTCTTTGTCCATTGCTGGGCCGAAACCGCTTTCCATTGCCGCCGCTGCATGGTCCAAGATTTTTTGAGCATTGGTTAGAATTTCGCGGGATTGCTTCAACCTGCTTTGAATTTCAGGTTGATCATTGCAGAGGCCTTCAAGCTCGGCATATTCAGCGTTGAGCTTGTCAATTGCAACTTTGTAGCTTTGGTCAAAATTGCCGCTGGTGGCCCACTGTTTCTTTAATTTAGGCACGACATTTTGCCAGAGGTCAAATAGCTCGGCTGACAAGCGGCTGATGCCCGCAGCCACCCTTCTTGACCGCTGTGAGTTGGCTGTTTCGGCCTCAGCCTGCTTTTGCAGGTTGACGAGCACGGCTACCACTCCTACTTCGAAAAAGAGCGGAATGGATACCAGAATTAGACCTTTAGCTGCTAGAGAAAGCCGCATTGCTGCCCACTTGTTGTCATGCCTGCAATATCCCCCTCCGGGCTTTCCTTAAACCCACTATTATCACCAGCCTAGTGGCATGATACACTCGCTTAAATTTGTACAAGCAAGACAATACTAGTAACGGTGTCAAGGAAGCGCAATGCCCCAAATCCTCTTCGTAGAAGATGACAAAGACTTGTCAGCTGTTGTCAATGAGTGGCTCACGGCAGATGGCTATACCGTTGAGGTAGCTCATGATGGGCTTACCGGTTGGGAATTTTTGCGGCAATATAACTACGATGTGGTTATTTTAGACTGGAATTTACCTGGTCTGTCTGGGCCAGAAATGTGTAACAGATATAGAGCTGGTGGTGGCGTAGCGCCAGTAATAATGCTGACTGCTAAGAGCCAAATCACAGAAAAAATGGAAGGTTTCGATTCTGGGGTCGATGATTATCTGACTAAGCCCTTCAATCTTAAAGAGTTATCGGCACGTTTGCGCGCCCTTCTTCGTCGGCCTCAGGCCGTCGTCACTAATGTCATAAGCAACGGCTATATTGAGCTTGATGTGGTTAAACGCAGAATCACTAAGGGTGGTGTGGAAGTTCATTTGCTGCCGCGTGATTTTGAATTGCTCGAATTTTTGATGCGCCACCTCGATGAAGTCTTTAGTTCTGAGGCGCTTTTGCAACGAATCTGGGGCTCTGACGCTGAGGCCACTTCTGATGCGCTGCGTACTTCAATCAAGCGTTTGCGACAGAAGCTTGATGTTGGTGACAGTGACGCTCAATCGTTTATTGAGAACATTCCTAGGGTTGGCTATCGCTTGCGGCGTTTGACTTAGGCTCTCAGAATAAGCAAGCTTATTTTCTCGCTGTTTCTTTGCAGCTATCATCTGTGACGGTAAGGCGAGGTAAGTAGACGGTTGATACACCTTCGCGGCGGCTCCAAATCGTTTCGAGGATCTCCACACTGGTTTTATCTTTGTCCATAGAATAGTGCGCTTCAAAGTTCTTGACGCCGGGCTTGATGCCGGGTATGCCGGTACCAGTGTCTCTTATTATGTTGTCCCATTCGCACGAACCTACTTGTTGCAAGATCTTTCCAGCAGAGAGGTAGTCGCCTCTGTTTAGAGAATCGTAGAGCGCTTTGCTGCTTTCTATTCTCTCTTCGTTCTTGGTTATGGCTTGTTTTTCAGCCTCGGTTGCTGGTGTGAAAATTACATTGAAGTCGGTCATTGATTTGCCTCACTTTTTTAATTCAAACATGGCATTTCTGCATTGCGTGTTTTCAGGTTAGTGAGCATTGGTGGCCGATATGTGTCAATTGCTGGGGGGGAATACGTAGTGCCAGTAGTTGAGCTAGACATGCGTTTATAGTTTGGCTAAACTCACTAGGCGTTTTTGTTGTTAGGAGGTGAGTATGAAAGGATATAGTTCTCTACTTCTGTCTCTAATTGTTCTTTCGGGAGTTTCATGTCCGGCTTTAGCCCAGATTGAGCTTAGTACTGGCGATGGAAACGTCGTTAAAGTCGGACCTAATGGTGTTTTTTTAAAGTCTGGAAATAATACTGTTGTAGTTCCAGCCACTAGTCCGAAAGTCGGTAAGGCCAATCTCAAAGCTTCCCAAAAGGTTACACAAGCGCCAAGAAAGAACTTAGGTGCTAGTAAAACGCCGGCAATAAACAAAACGACAGTAAACACAGCTGTGATACCAGTCAACTTAGCTAACAGCAAGAACATTCTAGTTTCGGCCAACAATATAGAAGCGACCTATATGTGCAATGGCGATAGCTGTACTATTTTTAGCAATAATTGCACCATAAAGCTCAATGGTAATTGCCGCGGTCTTTCAGTTACCGGTAATAATAATGAAGTTCTCTGCGAGAACATCGCAGCTATTTCAATTACTGGCAACAATAATACTGTCACCTGGAGAGCCGGTACCAAACATCCTAGCTTGTCAGTCTTGGGGAACAATAACGAGACTAGAGCACAGAGTAGCAATTAAGTTTGTCGCTGCGGATTTTAGTCGAAATTTATTGCTGTTCACACTAGGCAGGCCAGATACTAAACCTGTTGCGCCGCTGCGTATCTCGTTTGCCACAACTTAGTCACATTTATTCTCTAAGTTGAAATGACAGAACCAATAGAATCGATTTAGTAGCGGAGTCTAACCCATGAACCATGAGTCTTTTGAGAAGGCTGATCTTAGTGCAGCTCAACAGTCAGCGGCAGTTTTGACAGCTGATTTTGCCAATGCCAACCATATACAGATGCGGCCGGTAGATCAAAATCTTACCGTGAGTGCAGACAATAAGAGCTTGGTGTTTGATACTAAGGCGCTCTATGGCTCAGGTTCTCAGGCCCTGCCTAGCACTGCTGAGTTTGATAGGCTCAATACAGCTTCAAATAGAAATCCTGCCACTGACACTCTTTCGAGAGCTGAAATTACTAAAGGTGCCTTTGATATTCTTGTTGCCTCTAACACTAACGGCAACGATAGAGTTGATTTGAATGAATGGCTCAACGTAGCTCCTTTGTTTGGTTTCGATAAGCACGGTGCTGAGCAAGTTTATGCCGAAGGAGTGAAGCAAGATAAGGAAGGAAAATCACTCTATGAGATTACTAGAAATCTAGTGACACCGGTTGTGATGGGGGCCGCTGATACCGGTCACAATGGCAGCATTGACCGCCAAGAATTCGATTCTTGGTTAACTGATATTGCCAGCAATGCTAAGCCCTATGATAATGTGCCAGTGCCCACGCCGGTTGATAAGCCGACGGTTACTGCTGCAGAACTAGAGAGATTGCATCAGCAAGTTGATGCCTTTGGGAGTGCCTCAACTCAAGATGTGGCGCAGATTTATGCGCAGATAGATAAGTTGCCAGACGCTCAGAAAAGGGAATTGCTGAGAGACAATATTCAAATTCAATTATTTGGTAGCAGCTATGAAGACCCCACTGCTGTGCCAGGAGCCGGTGCCTATACCGATGGCCACAAGATAGTTGTTTATATGGATAGTGGCATGTCTGATGAGGCCTTCCGTCACGAAGTTTTTCACACTTATGATCTGAATTCACCTAATGGTGGTCTTGTCACTAATGATGCAACCTACCAGGGTCTCCTGCAACAAGAATTGAACAATCTCAGCTTCGATCAATTCGATGCCATTAGACCAATTTTGGCTGATAGCCCTAACATTACTTCTAAGTTTGGCAGCACGCCAATTGGTGATATTGCTGCTGAACAGTATGCTGGGCTAACTGGTGATACAAGCAGCTTTGGCCGTAACTTGGTGAATTGGCTGCCAAATTCTACTGCTTACCTTAAGCAGCTAACTGAGATTGCCTAAGCATTATGAGCGAGATATTCCTTTCAGGCGGGTACAAAGAAGAACCTGCTGGTGAGAGGAATAAACGATGTCTGACATTGATTCCAAGGCAATTGCTGCGGGAGCCGTAATTGGTGACTGTTACGAAGTGATTGAAGCGCTTCATGTTGGTCAATCGAGCGCCGTTTATTTGGCAGAGCATTCGCTGACATCAAAATCGGTTACTCTAAAGATTCTGCTGCATCCGGTCGAGCGATCGTCTTTAGAGAGGCTGCAAGTTGAGGCTAAATGCTTGGCGCGGATAGACTCAGCCAATGTTGTGAGAGTTCAGAACCTGGGCGTGGAGCCTGATGGAATGCCCTATTTGGTGATGGATTATATAGAGGGAGAAGGCCTCGACAAAATCATAGGACGCGGCAGAATAAATGACTTAAATCGCTTTAGAGACCTCTTTGGGCAAGCTTGTAGCGCCTTGGAGGACGTGCACAAGTGCCAAATTGTGCATCGCAATATTAGTCCCTCTAACTTCTTGATCTCACCGACGGCTAAAGAGGCAGAATTGCTTACTCTTATTGGTTTTACTTTTGCACGTTCACTCAAAGATCGGGCAACTGAACAGGCAGGAGAAGTTGTTGGTAATCCGCACTATATGAGTCCTGAACAATGCCTGGGTGAAGCAGTGGATCATCGCAGTGATATTTACTCACTGGGCTGTTCAATGTTTGAGACTTTGACCGGCGCTCCTCCTTTTCCAAGCCAATCGATGGTTGAAGTAATGAGCAGGCATATTAGTGAACAGCCTGTTTTGAACCTTACTGATGCTCCTGATTTTGCTCCAGTGCAGGCAGTTATTTTGCGATGTCTTGAAAAGAGACCGGAAGATCGTTTTCAATCGGCGGCTGAAGTTAAATTTGCGCTTGTGGGTCAGCAGGTGAAGACAAAGCCGTCCGGTTTTTTGCGTGGCTTAAAGGTCTGGGGTAAGTGAACTCACTCGATAGCGTTTTGGCCTGATCTGGTAATGACACCAATGAGCGTCTCGCGAATCACAGGATCATTAGTCTTATCTGCTAACTCTGTTAGCTGTTTTCGCCCTTGTTCAAATAACTGACTTTTGTCGGCAACTAATGGTCTACCCTCGTGCAGCATCACAAAGCAAGCATCTATTTGAGAGCCAATAGTCAATGCGCTGGACGTATGCAGAAAAGCAGCAATGCCATCTGGGTCAATCGATACCGTGTAACCATTCTGTTCTTGAGCGATCACTGTACAAGTGAGATTTTGTCCAGGCTTGAACATCGGTTTTATTCCTCAATAATTGGCCAGGAAAAGTAAGAGTCTTCTGCGATTCTATCACTTCTCGTTCGTGTAACCGGCCACAACTTGGTCACTTTCGCCATGCTATTAAATGGCTGTGCTGGAGTTTAAGAGCAATGACTGGCGCAGATAGGTTGTTCTCTTTTTGAGGTATTGTTCCGTGGAGCTTGATAAAAACAACGTCGAGAAAATACCACAAAATGAAGTGGTGCTTGCTAATGTGGCCGATACCGCCATTCAAAATCTATTGCGAGATAGTCGACCTGCTTCCTACACAAGTAAAGCTGAGTCTACGACTGAGGGTCTGCAAGTTAAGACTTTTGATAAAGACAAAAACCTTGCTGATCTGATCATTGTTAATGGCTCAAATAGCGATTCTATGGGGCTGCTCACTTATACACTTAGTGGCGATTATTCGGTCAAGCATATCAAAAATGGCCAGACACAAACTGAGAAAGATCTGTTGGTTATGAAAAGCAGCAATTACGATCACATGGTTATGGGCCAAACTGATTTGCATAACGTTAGCCTAGTTCGTACCGATGATGCTGGCAAGGTGTTGCAAAGCTATGTGCCGGCTCAGACAGAAGCTGTGCTTAAGGACAACGGTGATTTAGAAAGAGCACCTAACGGTCAGCCATTGCGTGTTACTCATGAGATTGGTGACGATCCAAATCATCGAGTACTTATTAATGGTAAGTTAGAAACCGAATTTGTCTTGCACGATCCAAAGTTTGGCGATATCAGTATTAATCGCACCAGGACTACCGAGAGCGGTGCTGAAGCCTTCAACGATCGCATGGTTTTACGCAGTCTTGATGGTGATGTGAAAGGTATTGTTGAAATGGACGTAAAGTTGAAAGGTGGCTCTGGTAGCAGTGCGACTGAGATTCAGTCTATTGAAACCAGCGCCCGTCCTGTTGTTCTAAAATAGCTGCTAGCGATTTTGTTTTAGTAATTCGTTAAAGCGTAGGTACGATTCCATTGCTGCAGCTTCGCCGCTTGCTCTTGCGTGCTCAAGAGCTGATTGCTCACCTTTTGTATCTCCAAGTAGATGCCGGACTTCCGCAAGGTTTGTCCACGAACCGTTTGGATTGATGCTCAGTGCTTTCATGTATGCGGCTTCTGCTTCCTTCAGTTGGTTTTGATTCATTAGCTCAGTGCCTAAGTTGTTGAGAGCCATGGTGTGGTTTGGATTTATCGCAAGCGCGTTTCTGTACGCAAGCATTGCCTCCTGCGATTTTCGTGCTGACGAACAAAAGCAACCAAGGCCAAACCAAGCCTCAGCGTCTTTAATGTCAGCGTGTAGTTGTGCTAGTACCTTGCGCGCATAAGGTCGATTTGCCGGTATTGTTTGGTCAAGAGATGTATGTAGCAACAGTGGCTTAGCGTTAAGCTGAGCTTCTATCTTATTTAAGTCTTCGCTTGGAGTGTTGGTGCATGCTTGCATTACTTTCGTTTTTTGATCTGATTTTGAGTTGTCTTGTTTTGTCGCTTCTTTAGCGCTAGCTTGCAGCACTAGCAAGCTACAAATGACCTGCAATAGTGCGAGTTTGTTTAGGTTAGGCATTAAGGTTTGATCTCCTGTCGAGCTCGTCTAAATAGTTCTTTTCTTTGTCAGTCAGTATTTCCGCTAGTCTCTTTGTTGCTGGCTCTCTTGTGACCAGCAATAATTAAGTGCCTGGCTCGTCTGTTAAAGCGCTCGGCTTGCTCTAATTTTGATTGCGATTCATAGTGGCGGGCCATGCACAGTAGTAGCAATAGTAACGGTGCATCTTCGCCTACCACTACTCTGGCAATATCTAGGGCTAGCTTATACTCTGCCTCTACTTTGTCGTAATCTTTGTTCTCGGCTGCCTCTGTCATTAACCGCAGATGTGACTCTATTGATTTTGGTTTCATTTGGTCACCTTCTTTCGGCACATATACTTCTCGTTTAGTCAGCAGTCTGTTGCTAGGTGTTTTTATCGAGAGCGTTTATCATTGTTTTATAGAAGGCATCTACCCCTGTTTGGATGTCGTTGTCTTTGCCCCACTGATTGGAGACGCTGACGGTTTTTGTTTTGGCGTCGTAGTCTCTCACTGAAAGCACATGGCTAGCGTGTTGGCCATCAGGGAATCCACCTTTGAAGATTGGATCGGCTCCGTTTACTTCGACTAAGAGAGGTGTTCGTTTCTCTTTCTTTGCTAGTTCAATTGCTTTCGCTAGTTCTTCGCTGCTCTCAATTTGTACTCTACCGTCAGTGTCTGCCTTAGTGCCTTTTACAAGGATGGCGCTGTCTTCGCCGGTATGGCGCTTAATTGCTCCGGCAATGTCTTTGCTTGTTAGACCAGGAGATCTAATTGCTTTGTCTGAATCACCAAACGTCATCTCTGAGCCGTCGCGCATCGAGTAGAGCCGTTCTCCGCGGTCATCAGCTGAGCGATCATGCCTTTGTGTATAGAGCATGGAGTTGTGCTCATCTGTTACCCTTTGGGTTATTTCATTTACCAGAATATGATTCAGTACTTGTGTGCCGTAGCAGCGCACTCCATCAACAGGGATGGCCTCAGCCTCTCCTGAAAAATTGCGAATCGGTTGCATACTAGCGGTATCTAGTTTAATTAGTTTGCCATCAGGGGCGGTGTATGAACCAGTCAGTGTGCCCTCTGCTAT
>CALRJJ020000006.1:0-20527 GCA_943367505.1 Flavobacterium psychrophilum
GGATAAATCGTGGAAGAGAAGACTTGGCGGGATGACATAGATGACTTCATCAATAAGAAAATGGAAAGCGCCTCCTTCAAATTAATCGATGACGACTTTCACTACGTGCTGGAGTTAAGCCCCCAGGCTGATATGGTCGTCCAGATCAAGCGAGGTTATAGATATACGCTTTAGAATTTGAAAGAAATTTTTCGTCGGAACTTGTTAAACGGAGGGCAGACCAAAACAAACCTTAACCTGTACAGCCGGAACATTGCGACAACACTTGAGCAACTGTTTTGGCCGAACTTACCAACGCCCAAACTGTGACAACATACACGGTTATCCACAAGAATCTCTCTACTGCGGAGTTCGCTTGAATAAATCTATCAACTCAATTGCACTGTCTTTTTCGCTTCTCTTTTATTCGGGATCTGTTGCCTGTGCCATGCCCAACAACGACACCAAAGCTCAGCTCGCAACTCAAAGCGAATCGCTCTCGTTGGTAGAAGATCTTGAATCTGCAGTTAAGACTGCAGAGGGCACCGGCGACTTTACTAAACTAATTATGGTAATTAGACCGCGCTCTTTCGGCTTGGAAAAATCACTCACAGCGGTCAACAAAACGAAGATAGCTAATCTGATTGACAGAGCCCTGCTAAGGCTTAAAACTGTTGAAGAGACGGATGATACAAGAAACTGTCAGGCAATGATCGCGCGCTATTTCAGTACAAAGAATCTCAATGATAGAGCCATCGAAAACTATAAGGACGCCATTCATTCTAGTGAAAACCAATGGAAGCATCCCAAGGCAAAGGTTAGCATGCAGCCGCCAGGGGCCTCAGGCTTTGAGCGCAGCTGCAAGACAGCCTTGGCCCTGCTTTATCTAAAAACAGGGAATCTTTCAGCAGCTGAAAAATTGAGTCAAGAAGTGAATTGGCCGTGGGCCGACACGCCGGGTGCAGAGAAAGAGAGGATGTTTCGCGACAGGATGTCGCCAGTTGTTACACGCACAGGCCAAGCCCTTCTTGCGACACGTCTAGCTGAGGCATACGAGCGCGCTGGAAACAAAACCATGGCAGCAAGAAAATACTCCGATATGTTGGCTTATGAAACCAATGTGCTCAATCCAAAGTTTAAATCAGCAGCATCGATCTATCCAACCATTATCACGAAAACCACTACAAGCGAAGAGACACCATACAATTTCACTAGCATCGACTTTGATCCGCTCGTAGGTGTTTTCCCTTCAACCGAAAAAATTGTTCAGCCCTATATAGTTTTTGCCAAAAAAAATCCGAAACTAGTGCCCACAGATAAAGTGCGCCAGGTAAAGGAGCAGTTGCAAGAGGGGGCTGCAGCGAAGCTAGCAAAATCACGAGCGGAGCTGTACTTTGAGTGGGAAGTAAGAGAGGGTCGCGCAATTGATGGTCTCGTCTCCAATCCAGAAAAAAGCCTGACGCAGTTCAAAACCATCTTGGACGAACGTAAAAGGTTAGACGTTAAAGACCCAACATTACCTCAAGCTCTAACTAAAATTGCTTATCACCTAATCTTAGCCGGTCGGTTTTCAGAAGCCCGCAATTACATCGCCGAAGCCATAGCTCTTCAAGAAAAGCAAGGTACACCTGGTCGCTTCGGACGAGGTCAAAGCACCTGCTATCTTGGCGTTATCAATGTAGAAGAAGGAAAACTTGATAAAGCCAAGGCATTGTTCGAGAAAGCACTGAAACTGCGCGATGGCGATCAGGATGACATATTTGCCGTGGCCAAAACCAGAGTTCCATACGGCAAATTACTGGCCTTGTCTGGCAAAAATGACGAAGCAAAACTTCAACTAGACCTTGCGACAAAAGCTTTCCAAGACAAACGCCCACCTTTGGCCGGGCTTGCAGGGTTAGACGCCATGCAATCACCCGAAGTATTTACAGAAAAACTTGCTCACCACCACTTTGAAGATCAAACACGAGGATGGTTTGTTGCTCTGGCAGCCATAGAACTCAGCCAAATCTATATAGCTGAAAACAAACTAGACACGGCAAAGACATTACTTTTGCAAACGCTTTCAAAAACGCCAGAGTCGAACGAATTCAGCCTGCCAGCCAGGGTCAATGAAAAACTGGCACGAGTGGAGATGGCTTCCGGCAACCTAGAGTCTGCTGACAAATACTTAGCCCAGGCAGAACTTGCCAACAAGGAAGGTCAGGCGCGTGGCCTAGCTGTAGTCGACATTCTATCTTCACTGGGTGACCTAAGAATGAAGCAAGAACGAAGAGCTGAGGCACGAGCCTACTATCACGACGCCGCCGACAAATTAGCAAAAACTCTTGGCCCGCATCATCAGAGGGTTTTGGAACTAAGACGACTTAGCGCCTCAACCTAAATCAGCTGGCGATAAGCTTCTCCTGTCACTGGAATTTCAAATTTTTCAATTATACTGTTTCGTATAGTATAAAAACGGCTTTTTTTTCAAAGAAACCTAAGTGGGCTGCCCGGAAAAATATCCGAGCAGCCCTTTAGAGCAGAGGCCTTAGCCTTTAGGCGTGAAGCCTTACTTCTTCGTCGAGGCGATCTTGCCGGCGAAGAGCAGGGTGTCAGTGCCTTCATCCATCAGGATGGCGACGAAGGGGCGATCGACGCGCATCTGGCGCGTGAAGGAAACGCACTCGAGCGCCATGCCGACAGCAGTGACAGCAGCAGCTTCGCCACCGTCTTCGTCGAACTTGGCATAGGTCTTGTGCTTGACGGTGCTGATCACCAGGGCTTCATCGGCCATGCCGGTGAAGTCGGCGCCAGGCAAGCAGGCCGGTTCCATGCCGAGGGCGCAGAGCGAGTCCTTGAGGTCGACGTCGTAGTCGAGCTCGAAGCGCGGCAGGGTGAGGTCGACTTCGCTCTCCCAGGTGGTGACCTTGATGGTTGCGAGCACCGAGGCTTCCAGGCCGGCGACGAAGGTGTTGATGTCGACGCCCTGGTTGGGCAGCAGAACATAGAGCTGAACGCGCTTGTTCTCGCCGAAGGGCAGGGCCACCGCCGAGTAGTTCGAGCCCTGCGAATAGCGCATGTCGCCATTGCGGAACATCATGTCCGCGTCTTCGGCGCCAGCTTCACCCGCGAAGGTGCCGGTGGTGGTCAGCGACTTGTCGAACTTGGTGGTCCAGGGGCCCTTGAAGTAGACGGCGTTGAGCAGATACATGACCATGTCGGGAGAGATCTCCTTGATGATGGTGGGAATCTTGCCGTTGGTGTTGAGGTCGGCCCAGCCGTTGATGTCGGTGACGGTCTGCGGGTCGAGGAAGTCGGCGGTGTTGATCTGGGCCTTGTAGCTGTCGGCCGCACGGTCGAAGAAATCGGCCTTGAATTCGATGTTCTTCTCAGCCCAGATGGCGTTGGCAACCTTGAGCACGACGCCGATGTTGGGGTCGGTGACACCGGCGATGATGGCAGCGAGACTGGCGTTGATGGCTTCGACGCTCTCCGTTTCGGAGTAGCCCAGGGTAGCCTTCATGGCCGCGAGAGTGGCTTCCTTGGCACCGTTGAGCGTCATCGCCAGGGCGATGGCCACAGATGCCGGCGACACGAGAACGTTCTTGCCGGTGGAGGCAGCTGCTTCCTTCTTCAGGAGAGACAGACCGAAGCCAATGGTGACGTTGGACTTCTGAGCGGGGGTCGTGGAGGGTGTGTTCATGAGTTCTCTTCTCGGGTTGATGGGGTGATTTCCTCTACACAAAACCGAACCAGTCCACAAACAAATCCACAAAAAACCACTCAAGTCTCGACTCAGCAAGCACACGACAAAGTGCGAGCTCCAACAAAAGACAACATCGATGCTGCTTTTATTTGGAATGAGTTGGGATTGCTTGATTTCTGTGTTTTTAGATTTGTTGGAAAGTTGGTTAAAGAGGCCCCTGACCTTAGGACATGTCAGGCCCAATCTTCAGAAAACGTGCATTGGAACTGGTTAATCAAGGCTTGTAAACAAGCAGCAAAACACTTCCCACACAAGCGATCGCGGCGCCTGACAACCAATCAAGCGGCAAGACCTGTGAGGCGGTTAACCTTGTCATCCAACCACAAACCTAACGCAGCTAGCACAGGTCTGCCAATAGGCTAGCTAGAGACCTCAAATCAATAGCCTCTATCCCAGAAGCTAGAGGATAGTGTTCGCTGCCCGAATAGACGACAAAACGACGATCCGGCTTTAGATCTTCACAGGCAAAGTGAAATCCTTTTTCAACTTTAGGCGCCAGCCCTCGCTTCACCTCAATTGCCCAGAGGCCATTTTTCGCAGGTAGCTCTAGTACCAAATCTATCTCAGCACCACCTGTAGTGCGATAGAAACTAGACATCGTATCCTCTGGCGCTGCGGCCAAAATATTCTCAATAACAAATCCCTCCCAACTGGCCCCCACAATAGGATGACCAGCCAATTCATCGAAGTCTCGAATACCCAACAATGCATGTACTATTCCGCTGTCACGCACATAAACCCTTGGCGATTTGACTAAGCGCTTACCGACATTAGCAGCAAAGGGACGCAACCTTCTGACTAAAAGCAAGTCCACAAGAAGATCTATATAGCCTGTTACAGTGGGTGCACTAACCGATAGCCCACCGGCCAACTTCAGAGCATTAAGCTGTGCTCCCTGATTATGAGCAAGCATTGTCCAAAGCCTTTCTAGTGTCTCCGCCGGAATCCGCGGACCAAACTGCAACACATCCCGCTCTAGGTAAGTTCGAATAAAGCTCTTTCTCAGCTTAAAGCTATCCGAATCATTTTTCGCCAAGAAATTATCAGGAAATCCTCCACGCAACCAGAGTTTGACCAAGTCTCTTTGATCGCCAGCGACTTCTAGCGCGTCCAGCGGACCCAAGTCAATATACTCAATTCGCCCTGCTAGACTTTCGCCAGACTGTCTAAGCAACTCAATTGAAGCAGAGCCAAGAATTAGAAAACGGCCAGTGCGCCTTCCTCGACGACGCCCTTCATCGATCAAACCACGCAAAGTCTGAAACAGCTCAGGCATTCGATGAATTTCGTCAAGGATCACAAGGCGATCTTCATACATTCGAAGAAATAGAGTCGGGTCAGATAACTTAGCCCTATCTTGACTAGATTCCAAATCGAGATATAGTGACTCGCGCTGTTCGGCGATTGCTAAGGCTAATGTCGTTTTTCCGACCTGACGTGGTCCAATTATTGCCACAGCCGCCTGTCGGTCTAGCGCATCCTTGATACTTTGCTGTAGTCTACGGGCTATCATCCTTGCATTTTAAAAGCTGGGCATTCAATTTGCAAGGCAAATTAACCTTCCCTGCCCAAACTTTAGCCCCGTCGTTGAATCAGCTCAGTAGCCTCGAGCAAAGGCTCAATCTCTTCATGGCGCAAGAGATAGCCGTAATTACCCAACGCGCCAGAGAAAACATCATTCAATCGTTCATGATGCATCATCACGGCCGAACACTTTTCCAATATTTGCTGGTGCGACATTTGATAGGGAATACGATCTTTGCGACCAACGTAAAAGACAAGATGACTGCGCTCGCCCAATGGCTCAGAGACACCGTTCACAATCAAATTGGCCCAGGTGCGGTAGCAGTCGGCATCAAAAGTATAATTCATCATATTGAGAGTCAAGCCGCCTGGTGGGCGAATATTGACCTCTAAAGGTGTAATGGAACCATCTCCTTTCATGAAGAATTCAAGATGGAAGAAACGTTTGCGCATATCAAAAGCCTTAAGAGTGGCTATGCCAGCAGCTTCTAACTCAGGCTCAATTTCGCGCACAGTATGATAGTAGATATCAGAATCTTCATTAACTACTTCCATAACCCCACGACTGTAACGCAGCGATGATGAGAAAACCACATCGCCATTGCCGTCTACAAGCCCATCGTAAGTAACTATTTGGCCTTCGCAATATTCTTCTACGATGTAATCTTCTGGCAATTTCTCGGCTAGATAATTATCAATTTCAGACTCAGAACAAATTTTGAAGGTTTTAGCCGCACCAACACCAATGTTTGGCTTAGCGACAACTGGATAACCTACCTCTTTTATGAAAGCAAGCAACTCTTCTTTGTTATTGCAAACACGACCACGGGCAGGCTTAAGCCCAGCCTTGATAAACACATCCTTCATCTCAGACTTGCGCTTAATTTTGCTTATCTGATGAACGTCAATGCCTTCAATATTGAAATCAGTTCTCAGACGGGCTTCAGTTTCAAGCCAATATTCATTGTGCGAATCTAGGTGGTCCATCTTGCCGTAACGATGGGTAAAGTAGCCCATGGCCCGCACCAGTTCATCATAGTTATGCATGCTTGAGACGCGATAATAATCGGTCAAACTGCGCCGCACATCGCCACTGAGATCATCATAATGATCATCACCGAGACCTAAAACGCAGGCTCCAGCTTGCTTTAGCTGTACAGCAAAGTTAGCGAAGTTTGGCGGAAAATTCGGCGATAAAAATACTGAATTCATAGGTTAATCACTTCACTGGAGAAACTTGCCAGGAGCATGGCTCCAATAATGACAAGGATGAACAATTTGCGTTAACAAGTATAGCGATTTAGTTACTTACGAGACTAGTAACCGACCGGTTACCCTTGACGTTCGCGCCACCATGATACAATTTCTCGGCATCAATACTGGCTAAAGGCAATCAAGGCAAATGTTGCGGGAATATCATAAATGGCATAGCCCAGCTCTCGGTCGCGAGATGGAGCTTCTTCAGTTCGGACACAGTGGCGCTCGCGTCATTGTCTTTCCAACTTCACAAGGACGCTTTTACGACTGGGAAAACCGGGGTTTGATCAATACCCTCGGCCATCACATCTCCGAAGGTTGGATTCAAGTCTTCTGCGTCGATAGTGTTGACCCCGAAAGTTGGTTCAACAAAAACGCCCACCCAACAGATCGCGCTCATAGACACTTGCAATATCAAAACTATATTGTGCAAGAAGTCTTACCCTTCACACTCTCAAAAAATGACAATCCTTTTGCCATAGCTACTGGTGCAAGTTTTGGCGCATATCACTCAGCTAGCATAGCTCTGCGCTTTCCTGAACACTTCAAGCGCGTGGTCGCCATGAGCGGTGTTTACGATGTGCACGAATGGACCGACAACCATTTTGACGATGTCATCAAAGAAGGCAGTCCATGTGAGTACATCGCAAACTTAGATGATCACGACAAACTCCATAAAATTCGCGAAATCGACTGGATCATTCCAATCGGTGTTGAAGACCCGCTTCACGGCAACAACAAACGATTCTCACAACTAATGTGGGACAAAGGCGTGTGGCACGCAGTAGAAGAATATAACGAAAATGCTCATGATTGGCCGCAATGGCACGACATGATCATCAAATACATCGGCGGCAAAAAATAACTAAGTAAGTTAGTTAGTAAGTAGCTCAAGAAAATCGTTCACTCAATCAAATATGCACCTCTTGTACTTTCCCAAGAGGTGCATATCTGTTTTGGACAACTCTAAGACCAGATCAGCCTGAATCTAACCGAACAGCTTGAACGGATTTGGCAACTTATCAAAGATATTCTTAGGCGAAGGCAGACCAGGAGGGGTTGGTAAGTGAGATAACAGATCACCTGGGTTAGGCAAGCCTGGAGGGGTTGGTAGACCACTCAAGAGATCGCCTGGCTTTGGCAAGCCTGGAGGGGTTGGTAAACCATTCAAGAGGTCAATAGGAGATGGGGGTTTGGGCACATCCAAGGACGGTAGTTGGGTAGTGGGGCGATAAGTACTATCAACTAAGCGAAACTGCGAACCAGGACCAGAGGTAAAGCCATTGCCGTCAAGCGAATTTGACAGCTCATTCTGGCGGAAATATTCAGCTAATTGATTTAGTAATTCGAGCGGGGAGGCATAGCGAGAACTATCTCTATAACCGCCTCGGTCGCCCCTCCCGTAGCCACGACTGAAATCACTTTGGTTTTCCCAGGGCGGTGAGTCGGTACTTACAAAAGAATTGTCGTTGCCTGAGCGGCGGGCAAAGGGCGAGGACTGACCAAAATCAGATGTACCCGTACCATCATTACCTAAAAATCGCGGGCCATTAGACGAAGAAGAATCATTCAAACGGTGATGGCCATGGGAGTGATGCTCATGACCGTGGTGCCAGGGATTACGTGAAAATTGGTCTGCGTGAGAGGATTCACCAGAGTGCGAAGAGCGATCAGAATTTAGGCTGCGATCAAGCGGCGAAAAATCTCTGCGACTGTCATCAAACTGACCTCGTGAGCCCGCACCACTATCACGTCCAGAAAAATTGCGCGAATTATTGCCGTCTTGTTCAAATACTATTTGCAAACTAGGAAGGGACTCTGTACCTTGCGTCGAGCGAATATCGATTCGAAAAACTGCTTGATTCTCCGGAGAATATGCCTGGCAAGCCGCATCACGCATGGGGCTAGAGTCATTTCCGCGAAAATTCTCAGCCTGAAACGACGGTCGTAAATGATCGCTCATAGAACCTCCAAATATAGAAAATATCGGCAAAGCCGAAGATAGTAAAACTCAAACACCCATAGTCTTTCGACCGGCAACAAAGGTCGCCTTCTTGGTATTTTTTGTGCTTGGTGTTTTTGTACGGAATACTTTTGTGCTAGATGTTTGTGCTAGAAGTTCGTGCTTGGTTTCCGAACTTCCGTATTTGCATCCTAAGCAGCAATTGTGACAGCACTGTGAAACGGTTATACTTTTGTCGCTGCTCGGGGTGTCCATAAAAAGATATGGCCAAAATACTACTTGTTGAAGACGACCAAGCCTTCGCTGCCATTGTCACCGATTGGCTAGGGCGCGAGAATCATACGGTAGAAGTCTGCCATGATGGCGATTCTGGTCTGGAGATGACCAAGTCATTTCGCTTTGATTTGATAGTTTTGGATTGGCAGTTACCAGGCCTATCCGGGGTAGAGGTCTGCCAGAGCTACCGCAAGAATGGCGGTGTCAGCCCAGTGATAATGCTCACAGGCCTTGGCAGCATCGACGATAAAACCAGTGGATTTGACAGTGGAGCCGACGATTACCTCACCAAGCCTTGCGATCTGCGCGAACTATCAGCTCGCATCAGGGCGCTATTAAGACGGCCAGCGCAGCTTGAAGAAGAAGTTTTGAAAGTAGCCCACCTCAGCTTAAATACAAAATCTTTGGTAGCAGAAGTGGCAGGCAAGAAAGTAGAGCTGTTGCCAAAAGAACTAGCTTTACTTGAGTTCTTCATGCGCCACCCCGATCGAGTATTCAGTCAAGATGCCATTCTTACTCATGTTTGGAAATCAGACTCAGAAGCTGGCCCGGAGACCGTGCGCACCTGGATCAAACGCTTGCGCAAAAAAATAGATATCGATGACAAGTCAGCAATTCAAACTATTTATGGCGTCGGATACAAACTGTCCAGCAGCAACATTTAAGCTCATTCAAACATCGCCGATTGGTAGACGAACAACAAATGTGCTGCCGTGCTCACCATCACTTTCTAAAGCAATACGTCCATTATGCTGCTCTACTATTGCTTTAGCAATGGCTAAGCCCAGGCCACTACCTGCGCTGGTTTTGCCGCGACCAACAATTTGTTCGAAGCGATCAAAAATACGGGCTTGATGCTCAGGCTTGATACCAGGCCCTTGATCCGCCACAACAAATATTGCCTCTTTGCCCTCCTGGCGACACTCTACAGACACAGTCGTACCGGCAGGAGAAAACTTGATGGCATTGGCAATCAAATTAACCAGCACCTGAATCATTCTATTTTGATCAACGAACAGATCAAAAGCAGTTCCCTTCTGGCTCACCGCAACCTGTTTTCGCTCTGCCATAGAACGGACAACATCAATTGAGCTAGCAATTATGTGGGTAGATACAGCATCAATTGGCTCTAAAACAAGCATCCCCGACTCAGCCTTCTCTAAATCAAGCAGGTCAGAAATCAGCCGACTGACAAGGTTGACGCTCTCTTCTAGTGACTTCAGGCGGTGCATGCCCTTCTCGTTCAACTCACCATAAAACTTCTCAGCTAACATTGATAGAAACGCCTGAACCGAATTAATCGGCGAGCGAATGTCATGGGTAATCATTGACATAAATTCTAGCTTGAGGCGCTCCAACTGCCGTCTTGCAGTGATATCGTGAGCGACACAGAAATAACTTTTCTCCGCCTCAGACCAATTGACATTCCACAGCATAGCCACGGCCGCTCCAGAAGCCGTCACCACTCTATTTTCCAGGTCTTGTGCCTGACCTGTCTTTTTGATTTCTGCCAATTTTTGGCGGGTAACATCCCAATCTGCGGGGTCAATTAATTCCGCTAAACGACGCCCGAGTAAATCATCTTCGCTAAAGCCCCAGAGCTTTTGAGCGGCATTATTGGTAGTAACGATAGAGCTATTGCCATCGAGAGAGCAAATGACATCGCCAGCATTGTCCAGGATGGCTCGTTCTTTTTGTCTAGCCTGCGCCAGGGAAGCAGCCATCTGAATCAAAGTGCGTTGCAACTCAGCCAACTCATCATTGCCAGTCAAACGCCCCTCAATTGGTTTACCAAGCACCAGACTGCGAGCATTCTGCATCAGAGTCTTCAAGCGACCACCGGTCTGCTTACTAAAGTAGAAGCAAAGGCCCAGCGCCAGGGCCACATCAACCAAAAGAAAGGCTAATAGCGCCATCTTTTGCTGCTGCCGCAACTCGGCCTGCACCACTGGCCCTTGTGCCTGCAATTGTTCAAAGTAAATTGCACAAGCCTCAATTGCCCGATACACAGACTGCAACTTCACTTGCAGCTTCGCCACCTTGGCTAATACTGTGAAATTTTCACCAGACTTAGCATAGTTCTTGATCTCTTTCATGGCATGCCAGCTCTCGCGCCATGTTACTTCTAGATGCTCAATCGCCTTTATCTGCTCAGGATGACCAACCGACAAGCGTCTTAATTTAGCGAACTCACGGGGCAGAGCATCACCCGGAGTGGAAGGCCTAAAACCGTCGCCAACAGTGCCGCCGTCGGGAGTTTGCAAAGTAACACCAGCACTCGATGCCAAGATAGTTCTGGCAATATGATTGAGACTGGTAACCATATCGCGGGCTTGCTGCTCTTGAATAATCTCGTTTTCAGCCTGCTGCAACATGCAAAAAAATGCCACCAAAAAAGCTACTTGCACTGCCAGAGGAATGAGCACAAGTATGAAGCCTTGGTTTGTCAGTTTGATTTGCATTACGCCGATTATAAACCTGGCGCAGATAGTTTGGTTAATAGTTTGGTAGGTAACGCTTCAACCGGCTCCCTAATTTAGTCTGTCCAATTGCGGTTCAGCCAGCCTTCCATAAAGCCGTCCGTAAAGCATTCCGTAAAGCCTTCCATAAAGCGTTCCAGCCAGCTTTCCAAACAGTCAGGCGGCTCGGCTTCCAGCCCAGACTGGAGGAACTTTTCAGACCAATATAGGAGAGAAATGCCAGGGCATCGAAGTATGGCCCCCGAGGGTGCACTGACGGGTTTTCACGAATAAATTGGTGCAGTGCCTCTAAAATTGAATCGTTGTCGCGTGGGCAAATCTCTTGCACTAAGGGATGGGCCCTTTGCATACAGCGAATTCTTTTACGCGCCAGGGCCTCAGAGGCCGATTGCAAGCGGGCAGAGTCAAATCCTACAGGGTGGGGAGCGCCACAGAGCAAGGCCTCGATAAGCTCCTTTTGCTCCTGCGCCATGGCCAGACGCTTGCTGTCCAAATCTGCCTGCGCGCCAGCTTCGAATGCTAACTCTTCTTCAGGCATTAGCTATTGCCTCCAACTCATCAACCAACTCAGCCATGGCTGGAAAGCTATCATCACGCTCAAGCATAACCCGCGGCACCGAACAGATGCCTTTTAGTGCGCTTAAGAGCTTGAGTGACTGCTCTTTAAGAGAATGACAGTGACTATCGTGGTAGAGACCATTTTTGAAAATTCCCCCAGCCATATGAACATACTCGAGGCGCTCAAGGGGAAGAGACTGCAAATAGCCAATGGCATCAAATTTGAGATTGTGGCTATTAGCAAATAGGTTTGATACATCCAACAATAAGCGCGAATCGGTTTGCTCCAAAACGGCAGTGACGAAAGTCGCTTCATCCATTTCATTGTCTGGCCAGTCAAAAGTAGTGGCGATATTCTCTAAGACAAAAGGCACGGACAATCCCGCTTTTACCGAATGAACGTTCTGGCAGACTACCGCTAAATTAGCCTCTGTGCGCCGCACCGGCAAGAGATGACCGCTTTCAATATTGCCAGCCCGGACAAAAGCAATATGATCGCTGACAAAAGGTGAGTCAAAATACTGAGCTAGACTGTTCAAATGCTCAATTCTCTCTACTGCAACTCGTTCTGCCCCACCGACAGAAAGCGATAAGCTGTGGGGAATGATAGTCACGCCACGCTTTTGCAAATCACGCAAGGCCTGGGGAACACACTCTAAATGCATAAAATCTTCAGCTACGATTTCGACAAATTGAATATTTTCCTGCTGTTGAATGAAGCGAGCAAGCTCGGGACGGAAGCCAATTCCTAGCTGTGGAATAGTCTGAATCGAGTTGTTCTTTTTAGTCATGGTAGTGACATTAGTCATGTTAGCCACCACAACCGCCACCGCATCCGCCGCCGCAACTGCTGCCACAACTACTACCGCAGCCGCCAGAATCGCTGCTACCGGCATAGGCTCGGTGCAAACCAGCGTGAGCAGCCATAAAGGGGTCACCAGCCAGAGCCAGAGCGCCGAATACTCCATAAGCTAGGGCGCAATCTCGGAGGGAAAGGCTGGATGGATTGGTGGCATGGGTTAGCATCAAAGCAGAATTGCCATCACTCAAGGCTCGCAATACCCGATCACCTTTAACCGTTCTTGAATTGTCTGTGCGAAACAGATGAAAACTAGCGGCCACAGCAATTGCCATTTCGAAAACCAAAAAGGTAAAGGGCAAGTGCGTCTGGCTGGCAATTATAAACTTGGGTACTGCAAACAGCAGAGCAACAAACAAGTAGATAAAACCTGGCAAGATCTGAACTGTAGTGTTTTGATTTGAATCAACTATCAAGCCGTTCATTGCTAGCTTGCGCTTTAAATCAGCAGTAGCAGTGGTCACCGCCGCTTTGCACGACGACAAAGACTCACCGGAGCCACTACATCGACTAATCAATGCCTTTTCGATTCGATCTAAGGCTGTGTAAACTTTAGAATTAGCTGAGCCCGTAACTTTGACCTCATCCCTGACAGCGTCAATTTCAATGAGATTATGACGAGCAAGGCTGCCACAAGCAGTGAGGAAAACTCGCTCTACCCCACCAGCAAGGTAGGCCGCCTCGTATGGTTCCAATGTCTGAGCCAAATCTTTAGCATCGACATTTTGGGTGCGATCATTAGCTTCAGCGGCTTGATTTAGAAGGCTCCCTCTCAAGGCACATGCAACCATAAAAGCAGTGCTGCAAACTATCAAATAAAACACCAGATATGCTGGACCATGTATTTCAAACGGATTCATTTTTCTCTTCTCTCTTTCTTCTCTATTTATCTGATACCAACCTATACCCAGGGCAACTAAGGAGCGGTTAAGAGATAGTTAATAGATCCTGATTAATGAGTATCCGTTGCCACTTTTGCTGGCATATCGAGTGTTGTTTCCTTAGTTACGTCTGTGGTTACCTCTTTAGTGACATCAACGAACTGCAAAGGAGTTGGGTTGGGAGAGTAGATGCATTTATCGGCCAGCAGCGGAAGTTTAGCGTCAAAATAGTGGTTAAGGATGACACGAAAAGAGTTTACCGGTGTTATTCCATCATAGATAAGGCTTGAATCAGCATCGGGCAGTCGGTAGGCATTTAATATGCGCATACGCTCGCGCAGGAAAGATGGTGAAGGATTACCATCACTACCATTTTGCAAAGCCGGGCCGTGATCACCCTGAATGATCACAACTTTCTTCCTGGGGTTTTTATCCAGCTGATCCAACATCGCCAGAACTTGTTTCTGGATAAACTTCACCTGGGCGACATACTTCTCCTTCTCAAACTTGTCAGATAGCGAAATTACGCCAAGGGGGCAAGTGCTTCCATCTTCGTTAAAGAGAAAGGGTGGATGGGGAACGACGATGTGGACAAAAACAAATTTCGGGGCAGAAGTGGAACACGGCGGCACACCTGATCGAGATTGAAATTGCACTTGAGCAATCGACTCTATATTCTGCAGACCATAAAGGCGAACCTTTCGCGCTGCCCAGCCCAAGAAGTCGAAATCACGCTGCCACGGACCAATCAGGGTATTTCGCAGCAGAGCAAGGTGAAAAACATTGCCATAGGCAAAGCCAACATTGACGTCAGCATTTGGCATATAGTCAGTCGGGCTCCAGCCAGAGCGAACATTGACATAGCGATAACCGAGACTCTTCAGCAATGAAGTCACCTTATTGCGCTGAATCAGGCGGTAGAGCACGCTGTAATCAGCAGAATTGCGCCCCAGTGTTGGCTCTAAATAATCTAGATACTGCATATTCAAAGACGAAGGCAGCGACAGACAGGTCATCTGATAGTTACTGCGACTACCAGCCGGAATGATGAAGCCCCGCTTTTTGAGGCCATCTATAAACGATGAGTTATCGAAATCATAGATTTGTTTGAGGGTATCGCTACGGCCAAAAGCATCCAGAATAAAGTAATAAATATCTGGCGAATCATTCGAATTGCTTGAATCGCTTAAACGCTGCATCGGCTTCAAATCAATGGCCGCCAGCTCCTTATCGTCATTCTGATAGATCTTGCTCATGGTGAGACTAATTTTGTACTCATGCCAGGCAATATAGAAAGCATTGCCCATCACAAGCAACAAGCTCATTATGTTGAGGCACGATGTCGCTGCTTTATAGTCACTTTTTGCCTTGAGCAAAAGATAAATGATAGTGAAAATCAAAAGCGTAAAAGGCACAAGGTAAACTCTGTCATCATGCGGCAAAGCAAAGCTGCTCAATAGTCGATTGGCAGGAGCGGCCATAGCATCAAAAGAGAAGTTCATCAAGACAAGTGCTGATGTGACGATTCCAGCTCTGCACCAATTACGAAGACAGGCATAGGAAAGCAAAAGCACAGCAATAGCCAGAGCAAGGCTAACAATTAGCGGCAACACCAATTCTTCAGGAAGAAGATAGGCAACCAAACTGGAGTAGGCGCATAGCACAGGGAGAACGCCAAACAGTATCGAATGCAGTGGCACAGCTTTGAGCATACTTGCTTAAACCTCTAAGTGGCTAAAAAATCACCTAACTTCGTCTCTACTTTGGCTATGCCTTACTTTCAAGCAAATAGATAGTTCTATAACTTGCGGCAATGGGCAAGCGCTCGACGATAGAAAAATACTGCGAAAAGCTCGCTTCAAAAGATGCCTGTGAATAATCGGCGAATACGTCTTTGCGGCTCGACAGCAAGCGTTTCACTTGCGAATCGTCTTTGGTAATAAACTCAATAATTAGCCAATGGCCTAGCTTAGAAAAATAGGCAGAAATTTGATCAAGGGGAACATTATTAGCAATGGCCAAGTGATGAACCAGCGCCAAAGCCAAAATTGTATCGGCCTTGCCCCGCTGATCAAGCCTCTGTCTTTCAGCATTGGCCCAACCAATGGCCGGTGTTGGTTGTGACATGTCTACTACCAGAGGCAAAAGATTCTGCCCTGATTCACGACTCTTTAGATAATTCGTCTCCACACAGTTGTGATCAAAATCCATAGATACAGTGCAAATTCCCTTTGCTGCTGCTATCTCGCTAAAGGCTCCAGTATTAGCTCCAAAATCCCAAAGCATGAGGGGTTTGGTCTGATCGATAAAGCGAGAAACTATCCTTTGCTTCTCTTCCTGTGCCGCCACCGTATAGTTATTGTCCTCATAATAGCCAGTCCAGTCAGACTTGATTTTGGCAATCTTGAGCGCTTCCACAGCCCCCTTTAGGCTATCCACCAGACCCAACATTGCATCTTTTGAGAACCCCGATTGCTCACCGCTAGATTCTAGTTTAGTAATTGTGTTTTTATGAGCGTTAGCATGAATAGCTAGATGGATTGCGACGCTTGGACGAATTAGTGCCAGAGTTGGTAAAAGCTTGCAAGCTAGATCAAGGGGAATACCGTCAATATAATTGCGCGAAAGGCTGCCCAAGCGGACATCTACCGTTGACATCAATACTAATGGTGCTAAGAAATGCTGACAAAACTGCCGGTAAGCGACCCAAGGTTTGCCAGGTTCGTAGCGCTCGAACGAGAGCGTATCTATTAATAGAGGCTTACCATTGACAAACTGAATATTGAAAGCATTGCTATCTTTGAGAGTCATGCCATGTTTCAAAGCCAGAGACTGTATCTCAAGAGTGGCTAAGGCAGCGTCTTTGAGTTGACTAAAACACCACTCATAGGGATAGGAAATAAACGGCACTTTTTGGGGCTTGCAAATCTTGTAAATATTAGAGCGGTTATCGTCCGTAGATTTTGTCTGCTGTACAATCTCTTTCACCAACTCAATTTCTTCATGTGCAATTAGTAAATTTTTCGCGATTAAGGCCTGATACAAACCTGACTGAAAAAGCCAGTCGTAATGCGGCTTATACACGAGATTAACCTGTCGATAGATCTCATCATTCTCTCGAAAAACACAGCCAGCCGGATCGCGAAAAGACGAAGTGCTAACTTCTCTGGTACTAGTACTCAAAATCACTTCCTCACCATCGAGCAAAAGTAAGATTGAGCACAGCTCCATAGCCTGCGTGAATTAAATACTAAAGCGAATAAAGTACCTAAGCCGCATTGAATCGCATAGCTTCCAGTGGACGGATCTAGATAGGCACAAGCTGGCTGAGGCAGAAAGCAGAGCAGAGCAAACATAAAAACAAAGAAGGGGATATTTCGTAGTTGAAGTACATTAGTCATTTCTCTCTCCCGCCGCCAAGGCGCCATCACCGTTTACTTTTTCATCTTCAGGCGCCCCAAATAGACTGTCGATTCTCGAATGCGTACTAACGAAAACGTGTATACCCGAGAAGCCTATATTTAGTGGCTTTTCAGCTCACAGCCAAAATTTGGATGTAACGCAAGATGTAGGATTGCCTCAATATGGGAATAAATAGGCAGGCGAATGAACTAATGCCTGTGCCAACAAACTAGCAATCGAGGTCAATCAAATATGCAATATTGGCGCTGGCATTTCTTAGTAGCAAGCCTTATAGCCCTGCCCCTGACCGTTAGTGCCACCTGGGCAGGCACGCACGACCGAGATCTTGTTTTTGATGACCTGAAACGCCAGCTCGATTATGGCCCCCAATCAATAAGCGATAAAATCAAAGGTCAGAAAGACTACCAGTCGATAGTCAAAAGCCTAGAGCAGAACCTAACAGAGAACGAGAACGTCCTCTGCAACTTTAACATCGACAAGAAAGGCCGACTTAAAAACCTGCAAATTATCTCTGAAAAGCCTCCCACTGACCTCGAGAAGAAAGTCTTAGCATTGATAAGCAAGGCTGCGCCATTTCCTAATCTGTCATCAGCAGAAATGATCAGCAAAGGCGGGCAAATTGAGTTCTGGCAGAGCCATGGCATACAAATGGCAGCACGCGTAGCTCCGCCGCTCAAGCCAGCAAAAGCGAGATACAGTGGAGTAGACCCGTTCAAGGATCTAAGCAATAGTAGAGCCTTCTAGGTTAGCTCAAAGAGGACGCCAACTATACTCATCACAATAGTACTACCCAAGACAGTACAACAAAGACAAAAAGAAAGTGCTGGGAAAAGCACAATAGTCACGACTTTTCCCAGCTTACTTTTCCTAGAGCCAATACTTAGCGCGGCCGCGGAGGAAGACTCTGAATGGCCCGAGTGAATTCGATGAAGGTATCACTGTAATACTTCTGCAGCCTGGCATTCGCACCGGAACTGGCAGCAGGCTTGTGACTCACTCCAGCGAGAGCAAAGATACCCTGCGAGAGAAGCTTGCGAGCCTCTTCCGCTTGGTCTCCCCTCAAAGCAAGTGCTCTTCCTAAGTTACCTCGAGCGACGCCAAGCTGCACTGCATCCTGGGCGAAGATAACTTCGGCTAAAGCTAGTGCCTTGCTGGCGCAGTCAACGGCATGCCGAGGATTCTGCAGCTCGATGGCGATTGCACTACGGGTGGTGTCGATCCAATACTCGCTTTCACTGCCAGAGCCATTGCCCTCAAGGAGCATAAGCTTAGCCATGCTAGTGAAAACAGTAACAAGGTCAGAGCGACCCTGTTGAGCCCAGAATAGAGCTTGATCGATTTGACGGACAGCTTCAGTAAGCAGCAGTGCTTCGTGTGTGGCGATGAGCGCCGAACCTAGAGCTGCGCTGGTATTAGAGTTCACAGCGTCGCTGACTACTGCTGCCTTGTTGCCTTGTGTCATGGCATTTTTCCGCTAGTTGACCAATTGTGGTCATGCTTCTATTTTCTACTTCGATAGTGTTGCGGCTTTAATCCCGCAAAAAAAAGAAGGTCGCCGGAGAGCAAGAACACAAGCGTGTTCCTGACCCCGACGACCCTCCAAAAGAATTTCCTTACCCAGCCAACAGCTGAGCTTTATTCTTTTTACTGCTTGTTGCGAGCGTTGCGCTCAATTTCGGCCAGCCGACGCAGATAACCCTCGGCCTTGTAGTGCTCGCCGCGCTGGTCTTCAAAGGCAGCCAGGTCGAGCAGCAGCGGTACCAGAACCACGGCATCGTAGCCATGGGTCTTGACCAGCAAGCTGAGAGCAATCTGGAAGTTGTCGGCCGGGTCGGTGTACAACGCACCTTCGTCGTCGCGCTCGTCAGCATCCTTCACCTGCAGCACACGGCCGAGGCGATGGAAGAGCTGAGCCAGCTCGGGAGCACCGCGACCGACCTCGGTTTGCACCGATTCGATGGCCGACTCGAAAGCCGAAACCGCATCGTCGTATTCGCCGGCAGCAAAGGCTTCGTCGCCTTCTTTGCACGACTCGACAGCGGTGCTGTCGCTGCTCGTGAACGGCACCTTGAAGGGTGAGACCTTCAAGGTTGGGGCGTAGGTGCTGCCATCGGCGCGCTCAGCCAACAGACGCTTGGCGTCAGAGACGGCATCGATGATGTGCTGACTGCGACGGATGAGCGTCTCGGCCTTTTGCTGGTCACCAGTCTGGTAGTACCAAGAGATCAAGAGCTTGAGCACCGGCAAAAGCTCTTCGCTTTCGCCGCCGTAGCGCTGCTGGAGGATGGCGAAACCCTGCAGATACTCGGCGCAGTCGATTTCATCGGCGGCTTCCTGGTAATCACGCAGCTGAAAGAGCTGACCCTGACGAATCAGGAGTTGAGCCACTTCCACCGAATCGCCACCGAACTCAACCTGAGCGAGGGCGATGGCTTCGCTGATGCTGTCGATGGCTTGATCGAAATCAGCGTCCTTTTCTTGCTCTTCAGCTTGAGCGACATAGGCTGCGATGGTCATGTCTTCCTCCGGCTCGGCAACTTCTTCTTGCTGCTCCGACCGGTCAGAGTCAGAATCAGCGGCGGTTGAAGCGACTGCGGCCACCGGCTCACCGACGCTGTCAGGAAAAGCCGGCGGCCGCGAAGGGCTGACGGCGTCAAAAGGATTGGGTGCAGGCAACTTCGGGCCCTTCAGCGATCGATAGACGATCACCGCAAGACCAATCAAAACAACCGCACCGACAAGTAATAGAGCAGGTCCGTTCATAGAATATTTCTCCTATCGGGCTGAGAGAATGAGCGCCCCCCACGCCAGCAAAACGACAACCACGCCAGCAAGGGCGTAGATGACACTGGAGGGGGCGATAAGAATGAACGCGGGCAGAAAACCGCCAGCGGTGGTAGCTGTGAGCAGAGCGCCGACAACGATTGCCAGTGCAGTTCCTAAGGCACCGACGACAAAGCTGCGGCGACCAGCCGTTTCATAGTTGACCTTGAAGACGTTGGTCAACACCAGTACACCGACGATGCCGGTGGCGAAACCGCCCAAGATGCAGGCAAGAAATGCCCACAAGGCGGGGACAAAAAGTTGGAAAACTTGGAAAGCATCCATGATTGGATAGCCTTTAGTGTTGAGTTAAAAAAGGCGGTGGCGCCAACTAACTTTTTCAAGTCGGTCGACGCCACCCCCAGTCCGAAAAAAGAAGAGCTACTGCCGTTGTTCAGCAGCGCTCTCCCCTGTCGTAGAAATCGCTTCTTCTGGAAGCTTACTTCTGGTCGGTCGTGCCAGCGTCAGCGGCCGGCTTCTTCAGGTCACGCGCGGCAGCGTTCTCTTCGCGGTTGCGAATGAGCGTGTCGGCGAGCAGAAGATTGACCAGACCGTTGCCACCGCCGTTGTCGCCACCGGCAACAACCTGCGGCACCAGAGCCTGACCGGAAGCGGTGAGCAGCTTGGTCACCTCGATGGAGGTAACGCCCTGAGCCGTCAGCGCAGCGACCTGCTTGCTGTAGGCCTCGGCAGTCGCTTCACCCTTGGCCTGGATGACACCGGCTTCAGCGTCACCGACGCGCTTGACGCGGTCGG